>DENG01000012.1:19813-24168 GCA_002359975.1 Polynucleobacter sp. UBA2650 | reverse complement strand
AATAAGACCTCGCGCGACCAAATGGAGATTCGGACTCATTTGCGTTTGATGGATATTGTTGATCCAACTGAGAAAACAGTAGATGCCTTGATGAAGTTGGATTTGCCAGCTGGCGTTGATGTTGAAATTAAGCTTCAGTAAGAGGTTTTAGCCTACAGATTGTTTGTTTTGCTTTTTTAGGCTAGAATTGAAGGCTTTTCGTAGTTTTAGGCAGTAAGTTTTATCGTAATTAATTATTAAGTGCTTGATTTATATAGATAATTTTTATTTAAATCGAGTTTAAATTAAATTTCTGCCGGCCAATCGAAGTCGGCGTTGGAGTAAGAATATGAGCTTAGGCTTGATCGGCCGTAAGGTCGGCATGACCCGTCTTTTTACGGATGAAGGGGAAGCAATTCCTGTCACCGTAATCGATGTGAGCGATAACCGGGTTGCTCAAGTAAAAACCCAGGCAACGGATGGCTATGACGCTGTTCAGTTGGCTCACGGCACTCGTCGCGCGAGTCGCGTAACTAAGGCAATGGCCGGACACTTTGCAAAAGCAGGCGTCATGGCTGGTAATGCCTTAAATGAATTCCGTATTGATTCTGAAAAACTTGCTGAAATGAAACCGGGCCAAGTTGTTGGCGTTGATGTTTTCACAGCAGGTCAAAAGGTTGACGTGCAAGGCGTTTCGATTGGTAAAGGTTACGCTGGCACCATTAAGCGCTATCACTTTGCATCTGGTCGCGCTAGCCATGGTAATTCTCGTTCACACAATGTTCCAGGTTCGATTGGTATGGCCCAAGATCCAGGTCGCGTGTTTCCTGGTAAGCGTATGACAGGTCATTTAGGCGATGTCACTCGCACAGTACAAAACTTGGTAATTGCTCGTGTAGATGCTGAGCGTAATCTAATTATGGTCAAGGGTGCAGTTCCAGGCGCCCCTGGTGGAAAAGTAATAGTTACCCCAGCTGTTAAAGCTGCGGCAACTAAATAAGGAGAAGAATGATGGAAATTAAACTTCTCCAAGATAACGGTCAACTCGGTGCAGGTGTTCAGGCATCTCCCGAAGTATTTGAGCGCGAGTACAACGAAGCCTTAGTTCATCAGGTGGTTGTTGCTTATCAGGCAAATGCCAGAAGCGGCAATCGTGCACAAAAAGATCGTGAACAGGTAAAGCACAGCACCAAAAAGCCATGGCGTCAAAAAGGTACAGGCCGTGCCCGTGCCGGTATGACTTCTTCACCACTATGGCGTGGAGGTGGTCGTATATTTCCTAATTCGCCTGAAGAAAACTTCACCCACAAAGTAAACAAGAAAATGTATCGCGCCGGTATGCGTTCGATCCTTTCTCAGTTAGCGCGTGAAGGACGTCTTAATGTAGTTGATCAGTTCAGCTTGGATGCTCCCAAAACTAAGCTGTTAGCTGAAAAAGTAAAGGGCATGGGCTTAGAGTCAGTGCTAATTATTCTGGATGAGGTAAGCGAGAACTTGTATTTAGCGTCACGTAATCTTCATAAGATTTCGATTGTCGAGCCGCAGCATGCTGATCCCTTATCCCTAGTTCAGTTTCAAAAAGTATTGGTGAGCAAATCAGCGATCGCCAAAATGGAGGAGTTGCTGAAATGAGCCAAACTCGTAAAAACGATCATCGCCTAATGCAAGTTTTGCTAGGCCCTGTAGTTTCTGAAAAAGCTACTATGGTTGCAGAAAAGAATGAACAAGTTGTTTTTCAAGTTACACGTGACGCCAATAAGCTCGATGTGAAGCAAGCGGTAGAGTTGCTTTTCAAAGTGCAAGTTGACTCTGTGCAAATCGTTAATCAAAAGGGTAAGCCAAAGCGCTTTGGCCGTTTTGAAGGGCGTCGTGACCATACCAAAAAGGCCTATGTGAATCTGAAACCTGGCCAAGAAATTAACTTTGAAGCGGAGGCAAATTAATTATGCCGCTCATGAAAACAAAACCGACCTCACCTGGTCGCCGTTCAATGGTGAAAGTGGTTAACCCCGATCTTCATAAAGGAAAACCTTTTGCAGCTCTGGTTGAGCCACAGTTCCAAAAAGCGGGGCGTAATAACAATGGCCATATAACAACCCGTCATAAGGGTGGTGGACATAAGCATCACTACCGTATGGTTGACTTTAAGCGTAATGACAAAGATGGCATTGCTGCCAAAGTAGAGCGCCTAGAGTACGACCCAAATCGTAGCGCCAACATCGCACTTTTAATTTATGCAGATGGTGAGCGTCGTTACATCATTGCATCCAAAGGCATGACTGTCGGACAACAAGTGATGAATGGTGCGGAAGCCCCAATCAAGGCCGGCAATAATTTACCCATCCGTAATATTCCAATTGGAAGCACGATTCACTGCGTAGAGATGTTGCCTGGTAAAGGCGCTCAAATTGCACGCTCAGCTGGAAGCTCTGCAGTTTTATTGGCTCGTGAGGGTGTTTATGGGCAGGTTCGTTTACGTTCTGGGGAAGTCCGTCGCATATTGATTGAGTGCCGTGCCACTATTGGTGAAGTTGGCAATGAAGAGCATAGCTTGCGTCAGATTGGTAAAGCAGGAGCAACCCGTTGGCGCGGTATTCGTCCAACGGTACGTGGCGTTGCCATGAACCCAGTAGATCATCCACACGGTGGCGGTGAAGGAAAGACCGGAGAAGGTCGTGTCCCTGTTTCTCCATGGGGCACACCAACTAAGGGATATCGCACACGCCGTAATAAACGCACGACGACCATGATTGTTCAACGTCGTCAGAAGCGTTAATCGATAAGGAATAGATAGATGACCCGTTCTGCTAAAAAAGGTCCATTTTGTGATGCCAGCCTTGTAAAAAAGGTTGAGACCGCACAAGCCAACAAAGATAAGAAGCCCATTAAGACTTGGTCACGGCGTTCGACCATTCTTCCTGACTTTATTGGATTAACCATTGCTGTTCATAACGGAAAGCAACATGTCCCGGTCTATGTCTCTGAAAACATGGTCGGTCATAAGCTTGGTGAGTTCGCTTTGACACGTACGTTCAAGGGACACTCTGCCGATAAGAAAGTAGTGAAGAAGTAAGGGGATGATGATGGAAGTTAAAGCTATTCACCGCGGCGCTAGAATTTCTGCGCAAAAGACACGATTGGTCGCCGACCAAATTCGTGGGTTGCCAATTTCACGCGCAATGAACATTCTGAATTTCAGTCCTAAAAAAGCTGCCTTCATTATGAAAAAAGTAGTTGAGTCAGCCATTGCAAATGCTGAACACAACAAAGGGGCCGATATTGATGAGCTCAAAGTATCTGCAGTGATTGTGGATAAAGCGACATCATTAAAGCGCTTTACTGCCCGCGCAAAAGGCCGTGGCAATCGTATTGAGAAACAAAGCTGTCACATTAGTGTGACCTTGAGCAATTAAGGAAAGACATGGGCCAAAAAATTAATCCAAACGGTTTTCGCTTATCGGTAAGCCGTAACTGGACCTCACGTTGGTACGCAAATAATACTGATTTCGCTAACATGCTCAAAGAGGATGTTGAGGTACGAAATTATCTCAAGAAGAAATTAAAAAATGCTTCTGTAAGCAAGGTTCTGATTGAGCGTCCAGCAAAAAATGCCCGTATTACTATTTTTAGTTCCCGCCCTGGCGTGGTAATTGGTAAAAAGGGTGAGGATATCGAAGTTCTTCGGAAAGAATTACAGAAGCGAATGGGCGTTCCGGTGCATGTCAACATTGAAGAAATTCGCAAGCCAGAAGTGGATGCACAGTTGATTGCAGATTCAATTACACAGCAGCTAGAAAAACGCATTATGTTCCGTCGCGCAATGAAGCGTGCGATGCAAAGTGCAATGCGTTTGGGTGCTCAAGGCATTAAGATTATGTCCTCCGGTCGCTTGAATGGCGCTGAAATTGCACGTCGTGAATGGTACCGCGAGGGTCGTGTACCTCTGCACACTTTGAAGGCTGATATTGATTACGCCACATCAGAGGCCGAGACAACATACGGCATTATTGGTGTGAAGGTTTGGGTTTATAAAGGTGATACCTTGGGTCGTGGCGCGGACGTACAGATAGCGCAAAACTCTGCAACCGAAGCCCCAGCTCCTGATGATAAGAAGCCACGTCGTGCTCCAGCGAAGACAGTTCGTCGTGCCGCTAGTGCAGATACTGTAGCAAAAGCACCAGAAGATAAACCAGCAGTGAAGCCCGCAGTAAAGCGGGTTCGTAAAGTTGCTGCTAGTGCAGAAACGAAAAAGGCAGGAGAGTAAGCATGCTGCAACCAAAGCGTCGTAAATATCGTAAAGAACAAAAAGGCCGTAATACTGGAGTAGCCACTCGTGGTAGCTCTGTGTCTTTTGGTGATTTTGGTCTTAAAGCAGT
>DENG01000012.1:15465-19707 GCA_002359975.1 Polynucleobacter sp. UBA2650 | reverse complement strand
ATTAAACGTGGCGGCCGTATTTGGATTCGGATATTCCCAGATAAGCCAATCTCGCAAAAACCCGCAGAAGTACGTATGGGTAACGGTAAAGGTAATCCCGAGTACTACGTTGCTGAAATTCAGCCGGGCAAGGTTCTTTATGAAATGGATGGCGTTGATGAAGCTTTAGCACGCGAGGCTTTCCGCTTAGCCGCCTCTAAATTGCCGATCCAAACAACCTTTGTGATTCGTCAAATTGGCGCTTAATTAGGAATCAAAAATGAAAACAAAAGAATTGCAGGCTAAAGATTTGGGTGGGCTTAATCAAGAGTTATCAGAACTCTTGAAGACGCGTTTTAAATTGCGTATGCAAAAAGCTACTCAGCAACTTCAAAACACTAGTCAATTGGGCCAGGTAAAACGTGATATTGCTCGCGTCAAAACCTTTATCACCCAAAAGACTGCACAGAAATAAATAGGAAAGAGATATGACAGAAATCTCCAAACCTCTTCGCCGCACACTCATTGGTCGTGTGGTAAGTGACAAAATGCAAAAGACGGTCACTGTTCAGGTTGAGCGTCAAGTAAAGCATCCAGTGATTGGTAAGTATGTGGGTAAGTCCAAAAAATACCATGCTCATGATGAAAGCAATCAGTACAAGATGGGCGATACCGTTGAAATAACGGAAGGTAAGCCAATTGCTAAAACCAAGGCTTGGGTAGTTACTCGCCTAGTAGAGGCTTCCAAAGGTATTTAGTAGCTCGGTTTTATCAGAGGCTTGTTAAAACCACGATTTTTGTAGTAGAATCATAGGCTTTCTGCAGTTTGCCTCAATCAAAATAATGATTTAGTCAATGGCATTAAGTTAGTTAAGTATTTGATTTATAAGCATTTTTTATTAAATCCGAGTCCTTTGCGGTAACGTTAAGGACTCTTAGACGGAACCAAGACTGGCGCATAAAGCGTGCAAGTTGGGGATTAGACAAAATGATTCAGACTGAAAGCAGGTTGCAGGTCGCCGATAACACAGGCGCCAGCGAAGTATTGTGCATCAAGGTATTGGGCGGCTCAAAGCGTCGCTATGCCAATATTGGTGATGTTATTAAGGTAAGCGTTAAAGCTGCCGCTCCGCGTGGTCGTGTAAAAAAAGGTGATATTTATAACGCGGTTGTTGTTCGAACTGCCAAAGGTGTTCGTCGTCCAGATGGCTCCTTAATCAAATTTGATGAAAACGCTGCGGTGTTGCTAAATGCAAAACTCGAGCCAATCGGTACCCGTATTTTTGGACCCGTTACTCGCGAGTTGCGTACTGAGCGTTTCATGAAGATTGTTTCTCTCGCGCCCGAAGTTATTTAAAGAGGCAACTATGAAAAAGATTCGTAAAGGCGATTCCGTTATTGTCCTCACCGGACGTGACAAAGGTAAAAAAGGCACCATCACTGGAATATTGGAAAACAAGTTTGTGGTGGAAGGTGTCAACATCTATAAAAAGAATGTAAAACCAAACCCCAATGAGGGAACTACTGGTGGTACGGTTGACAAAACCATGCCGATCCATGCATCCAACATTGCTTTGGTCGATGCTAATGGCAAGCCATCGCGTGTAGGTATCAAGTTGGTAGATGGCAAAAAGGTGCGTTTTTTAAAAACCACTGGCGCCACCCTTAGCGCTTAAGGTTCGGAGATATTATGAGCACTCGTTTACAAGAGCATTACAAAAATACAGTTGTTGCCAACTTAATGAAGCAGTTTGGCTATAAATCTGTGATGGAAGTTCCCCGTATTACCAAAATTACACTCAATATGGGTTTGGGTGAGGCCGTCAATGATAAAAAAGTCATTGAGCACGCTGTAGGGGATTTAACTAAGGTTGCAGGACAGAAGCCTGTTGTAACGAAGGCGCGCAAAGCGATTGCAGGATTTAAGATCCGTCAAGGCTATCCTATTGGCACAATGGTGACATTGCGCGGAACACGCATGTATGAGTTCCTTGATCGCTTTATTACAGTTTCTTTACCACGTGTACGTGACTTCCGCGGTATTTCCGGTAAAGCATTTGATGGTCGCGGTAATTACAACATTGGCGTTAAAGAACAAATTATTTTCCCTGAGATTGAGTACGACAAGATTGATGCATTACGCGGACTCAATATCAGTATTACGACAACCGCAAAGTCAGATGAAGAAGCAAAAGCATTGCTGGCGGCGTTTAAATTTCCATTCCGCAATTAAGAGGCTAACGTGGCAAAACTATCTTTAATTGAGCGCGAAAAGAAGCGCGCTAAATTGGTTGCAAAGTACGCTGCTAAGCGCGCTGAACTCAAAGCAGTGATCGACGATAGCTCAAGAAGTGATGAAGAGCGCTATGAAGCTCGCTTGAAGTTACAAGCACTTCCTCGCAATGCCAGCCCAATTCGTCAACGTAATCGTTGTTCTTTAACTGGCCGTCCACGTGGCACCTTCCGCAAATTTGGTTTAGCGCGCGGCAAGATTCGTGAGATCGCCTTCCGTGGCGAGATCCCCGGTTTAACCAAGGCCAGCTGGTAAGCGGCGAAAGTATTTAGGAGAATCCATGAGTATTAGCGATCCAATCGCCGACATGTTGACCAGAATTCGCAACGCGCAAGCGGTGCAGAAGACCTTGGTTAATATGCCGTCATCCAAATTAAAAGTAGCCATCGCCAAAGTCTTGAAAGAAGAAGGCTATATCGATGGTTTTGAAATTACCGGTGAAGCAGCCAAACCAGTATTAAAGATTGATCTTAAATACTACGCTGGCCGCCCTGTGATTGAGCGTATTGAGCGGGTTTCAACACCTAGCTTACGCATATACAAGGGACGTCATGACATTCCAGAAGTGATGAATGGCTTGGGCGTTGCAATTATTTCTACACCACAAGGTTTGATGACCGATCGTAAGGCACGCGCTTCTGGCGTTGGCGGCGAAGTTATCTGCTACGTGGCCTAAGGAGAGAATAATGTCACGAGTTGGTAAGTCTCCCATTGCTGTCCCAAAAGGTGCTGAGATTAGTATTGTGAATGCACTATTAACTGTCAAAGGGCCATTGGGTACTTTGACTCACAACCTTCATCCCAGCATTGGTCTTGAACATAAAGACGGTGTGATTACGGTTGCTATTAAAGAGACCACACCAGAATCCGATGCTCTTTCTGGAACAACACGCGCCCTAGTTAATAACATGGTCGTTGGTGTAACCAAGGGATTTGAGCGTAAATTAAGTTTAGTGGGCGTAGGTTATCGCGCTCAAGCTCAAGGCAATACCTTGAAATTGCAATTAGGGTTCTCACATGAAATTAATCATGCCTTACCAGCTGGAGTAAAGGCAGAAACCCCATCGCAAACCGAAATCATTATTAAGGGCGCCAATAAGCAACAAGTTGGCCAGGTTGCCGCTGAAGTACGAGCATATCGTTCACCAGAGCCATACAAGGGCAAAGGCGTGCGTTATGTGGATGAAGTGGTTCACCTTAAAGAAACCAAGAAGAAGTAATTAAGTAAAGCCGAGATTCGATATGAATAAAAACGAAACAAGACAAAGACGCGCTCGCCAGACTCGCATCAAGATTGCTGAGTTATTGGCTCATCGCCTAACCGTGATTCGTAGCAATTGCCATATTTCTGCACAGGTTTATAGCCCGTGTGGAAATAAAGTGATAGCGGCAGCGTCAACCATGGAAAAAGATCTGCGCACTTCTGTAAAGAATGGCGGCAATAGCGATGCAGCACAAAAAGTTGGCAAGTTAATTGCTGAGCGTGCGAAGAAAGCCGGGATTGAAAGTGTTGCTTTCGATCGTGCTGGCCATCGTTATCACGGTCGTATTAAAGCTCTTGCTGAGGCCGCGCGTGAAGCCGGCTTGAAGTTCTAAGAAAACGGTTTAGGAAAAATTATGGCAAAAATGCAAACCAAAATACAGTCAGAAGAGCGCGATGATGGTCTTCGCGAGAAGATGATTGCAGTTAATCGTGTCACTAAGGTTGTTAAGGGTGGCCGTATTCTCGGCTTCGCAGCTTTAACGGTTGTTGGCGATGGCGATGGACGTATTGGCATGGGTAAGGGCAAATCAAAAGAAGTGCCTGTGGCTGTGCAAAAAGCAATGGATGAGGCTCGTCGCAAAATGATTAAGGTCTCGCTTCGCAAAGGTACTTTGCAACACACTGTAATTGGTCAGCATGGCGCATCTCGTGTTTTGATCTCTCCAGCAAAAGAGGGTACGGGTGTTATCGCCGGTGGTCCGATGCG
>DENG01000012.1:8532-15452 GCA_002359975.1 Polynucleobacter sp. UBA2650 | reverse complement strand
AATCCCTACAACATGGTTCGCGCAACCCTAGATGGTCTTAGCAAGATGAGTACGCCAGCAGAGATTGCTGCTAAGCGCGGCAAGTCAGTTGAAGAAATCTTGGGCTAATGAGTAATAGAAAGTAAATCATGGCAAATACGCAATCGAATTCAAAGGTCAAGGTTCAACTAGTTCGCAGCTTAATCGGTACTCGTGAGAGTCATCGTGCAACTGTTCGTGGATTAGGGCTTGGTCGTCTTAACTCCGTTTCTGAGTTGCAGGACAGCCCTGCAGTTCGGGGAATGATTAATAAAGTCTCTTACCTTGTGAAAGTGATTGGGTAAATCGATGCAATTAAATACTATTAAACCTGCCGCTGGTTCAAAGCGCCCACGCCGTCGTGTTGGCCGTGGCATTGGTTCTGGCCTTGGTAAAACTGCTGGTCGTGGACACAAGGGACAAAAGTCACGTTCTGGCGGATTTCATAAAGTTGGATTTGAGGGTGGACAGATGCCAATGTATCGTCGCCTTCCAAAACGCGGCTTTATTTCATTGACACGTCGTCATGTTGGCCAAATCACTTTGGCAGATCTTGAGCGAATTGGCCTAGCAGAGGTTGATCTGCCTGCGTTAAAACAGCATGGCCTTGCTGGTGAGCAGATTAATGCTGTGAAAGTCATTAAGACAGGTGAAATTAAACGAGCAGTTACCCTCAAGGGGCTCACTGCAAGTGCTGGCGCAAGGGCTGCCATTGAAGCAGCTGGCGGCAAGGTTCTCGAGCAAGTTTAAGGATTTATGGCCCTCGGTTCTTCTAACGTCTCTAGCCTGACACCCTCTGGAAATAAGTTCGGTGACTTACGTCGCCGTCTAATTTTCTTGGTCTTGGCTTTGGTTGTTTTTCGAATTGGCGCACACATTCCTGTACCAGGCATTGATCCAGACCAATTAGCCAAGTTATTTACAGAGCAAAAAGATGGCATCTTGGGAATGTTTAATTTGTTCTCGGGCGGTGCCTTATCGCGCTTTACCGTTTTTGCTCTTGGCATCATGCCTTATATTTCTGCCTCGATCATCATGCAATTAATGACGATTGTTCTCCCATCCTTAGAGGCAATGAAAAAAGAGGGGCAAGCAGGGCAGCGTAAGATTACTCAGTACACGCGCTATGCAACCGTATTTTTAGCAACCTTTCAGGCAATTGGTATTTCCATAGCTCTTGAGTCACAGCCAGGTCTCGTTGTAAATCCCGGGGCAATGTTCCAATTTAATACTGTTGTTACCCTAGTAACTGGCACCATGTTTTTAATGTGGCTCGGTGAGCAGATTACAGAACGAGGTTTGGGTAACGGCATTTCCATCATTATTTTTGGTGGAATTGTTTCTGGCTTACCCAGTGCATTGGCAAGTTTATTAGAACTGGTTCGCACCGGCTCCATGAATATCCTCTCGGCAATTTTGATTGTTTTAATTGTGATTGCTGTAACTTACTTTGTAGTTTTTGTTGAGCGCGGTCAGCGCCGTATTTTAGTCAACTATGCCAAGCGCCAAGTAGGTAATAAGATTTACGGTGGACAGTCTTCCCATCTACCATTGAAGTTAAATATGGCCGGTGTTATCCCCCCCATTTTTGCATCCTCAATTATTTTGTTCCCAGCCACCATAGCAGGTTGGTTTACTGCTGGTGAACCTACCAATATGGTTAGTCGAGTTGTGAAAGACTTAGCAGCCACTTTGGCACCAGGACAGCCTGTGTATATTATTTTGTATGCAGCGGCAATTATTTTCTTCTGCTTTTTTTATACAGCTTTGGTTTTTAATAGCCGCGATACTGCAGACAATCTCAAAAAGAGTGGCGCTTTTGTCCCAGGCATTCGTCCCGGTGATCAAACCGCACGATATATTGACAAAATTTTGGTACGTCTCACGTTAGCAGGTGCTATTTACATGGTTTTAGTGTGCTTATTGCCAGAGTTCTTAGTGCTCAAATACAACGTACCTTTCTATTTTGGCGGAACATCATTATTAATTATTGTGGTAGTTGCAATGGACTTTATGGCCCAAGTGCAATCGTTTGTGATGCAACAACAGTACGGCTCTCTGATGAAGAAAGCTAACTTTAAGATGGGGCCCACACTTTAACTATGCCTAAAGATGATGTTATTCAGATGGCGGGTGAGATTGTCGAAAACTTACCCAATGCCATGTTTAGGGTGAAGTTAGAGAATGGGCATGTAGTTTTAGGTCATATTTCTGGGAAGATGCGTATGCATTACATACGCATCCTGCCAGGCGATAAGGTAACCGTGGAGATGACCCCATACGATTTAACGCGCGCAAGAATTATCTTCCGTGCAAAGTAATTATTAAAGAGGTGAATCATGAAAGTATTGGCATCCGTTAAAGCAATTTGCAGAAATTGCAAGATTATTAAACGTAAGCGCGTAGTGCGTGTGATCTGCTCGTCTGATCCACGTCATAAGCAGCGTCAAGGTTAATTCGGTTAAGTAGAGGAATTTATATGGCACGTATCGCTGGGGTAAACATCCCAAATCATCAACATACTGTAATCGGCTTAACAGCGATTTTTGGTATTGGCAAAACGCAAGCATTGAAGATCTGCGATAGCGCAGGTGTTGCTATTGATAAAAAAGTAAAAGATCTAACCGATGCAGAGTTAGAGAAATTGCGTGATGAGGTTGGAAAACGCACCACTGAGGGTGATTTACGTCGCGAAGTGACCATGAACATCAAGCGTTTGATGGATTTGGCCTGCTACCGCGGTATTCGTCATCGCAAGGGTTTACCTGTTCGTGGTCAACGTACTAAAACAAATGCGCGTACTCGTAAAGGCCCACGCAAGGCCGGCGTTGCATTGAAGAAGGGATAAAAAATGGCAAAAGCACAACAAACAACGGCTAACGCTAGCGCACAACGCGCACGCAAGAAGGTTAAAAAGAATGTGGCCGATGGTATCGCTCACGTTCATGCATCGTTCAATAACACTATCGTGACCATTACTGACCGCCAAGGAAATGCTCTATCGTGGGCGACTTCAGGGGGTCAAGGGTTTAAAGGTTCGCGTAAATCTACTCCCTTTGCCGCTCAGGTTGCCGCCGAAGTCGCTGGTAAGGCTGCGATTGAATGTGGAATTAAAAATTTAGAAGTACAAATTAAAGGCCCTGGCCCTGGACGTGAATCAGCTGTCCGCGCCTTGAATTCATTGGGTATCAAAATTGTGGAGATCCAGGACGTAACACCGGTTCCCCATAATGGTTGCCGCCCGCCAAAGCGCCGTCGTATTTGATAAAACGTTTTTAGTTGTAAAGAAGCGACTGATTTTCAGTCTTTGATTAATAAGCCCACCGTTCGTTTGAAGTTGAAGCGAACTCACCACAGTTGAAAAACTGCGGCATAGAAAGGAAGGAATCGTGGCACGTTACTTAGGCCCTAAGGCTAAATTATCCCGTCGGGAAGGTACTGACTTATTTTTAAAGAGCGCACGTCGTGCTTTATCTGATAAGTGCAAATTAGATAGCAAACCAGGTCAACATGGACGCACTTCAGGTTCACGTACATCCGACTTTGGTAACCAATTGCGTGAAAAGCAAAAGGTAAAGCGTATTTATGGTGTTCTAGAGCGTCAGTTCCGCCGCTATTTTGCAGAGGCAGAGCGTCGTAAAGGAAACACAGGTGAAACCTTGTTGCAATTGCTCGAATCACGTCTTGATAACGTCGTTTATCGGATGGGTTTTGGCTCTACGCGAGCCGAAGCGCGCCAACTTGTTTCGCACGCAGCAATTACTGTGAATGGTAGCGTCGTCAATATCCCCTCTATGCAAGTGCGTGCAGGTGATGTGATTGCTATTCGTGAGAAGGCTAAAAAACAGACTCGTATTCAAGAGTCTCTAAACCTTGCACAGCAAGTAGGCGCTATTAATTGGGTAAGTGTTGATGCTGCAAAACTAGAAGGTACTTTTAAACAAGTTCCAGATCGCGATGAAATTAGCGGCGATATTAATGAAAGTTTGATCGTCGAATTGTATTCACGCTAATACAGCACCTCTTAAGGAAAAGATATCTATGCAAACAAATTTGCTTAAACCAAAAATCATTTCTGTTGAAGCACTTGCTGCTAATCAGGCTAAAGTTGTTATGGAGCCCTTTGAGCGCGGTTACGGCCATACTCTAGGTAATGCATTGCGCCGCGTATTGCTGTCGTCAATGGTTGGTTTTGCACCAACCGAAGTGGCAATCGGGGGCGTTGTCCATGAGTATTCCACTTTGGATGGCGTCCAAGAAGATGTTGTTAATCTTTTATTAAATCTCAAGGGCGTTGTATTTAAGCTTCAATCACGCGATGAGGTAACGATCAATCTTCGTAAAGAAGGCCCTGGCGTTGTTTGTGCCAAGGATATTGATTTGCCCCATGATGTAGA
Source organism: Polynucleobacter sp. UBA2650 (assembly GCA_002359975.1). GTDB lineage: Bacteria > Pseudomonadota > Gammaproteobacteria > Burkholderiales > Burkholderiaceae > Polynucleobacter. Next base: position 11,037 of record DENG01000012.1, on the reverse strand, counting down.
AATCATTAATCCTGAGCATGTGATTGCTCACCTCTCTGCAGGTGGCAAGTTGGATATGCAGATTAAGGTTGAAAAGGGCCGTGGTTACGTACCTGGCAATATGCGTCAATATCAAGATGAGGCAACAAAGTTAATCGGCCGCATTGTGTTGGATGCATCCTTTAGCCCTGTCAGTCGTGTTAGCTATGCTGTTGAATCTGCTCGTGTAGAGCAACGTACTGACTTAGATCGTTTGGTCATGACCATTGAAACCAATGGAGTTATCTCTCCAGAGGAGTCAATTCGTCAAGCAGCTAGTATTCTGGTAGATCAGTTAGTTGTGTTTGCCGCCCTGGAGAGCAGTCAAGTTGCTGGCGACTTAGCGCCAAGCCGCTCCGCGATGGTTGATCCTCTGTTGATGAGACCCGTTGATGATCTCGAGTTAACGGTTCGTTCTGCCAATTGCTTAAAAGCAGAAAACATTTATTACATCGGTGATTTAATCCAGCGTACTGAAAATGAGCTATTGAAGACGCCTAACTTAGGTCGTAAGTCTCTTAATGAGATTAAAGATGTATTAGCAGCCCGTGGCTTGAGCCTTGGTATGAAACTCGATAGCTGGCCTCCAGCTACGATTGGGCAATAATTAGAAAGGAAGCATCATGCGTCATGGTAATGGCTTACGCAAATTAAACCGCACTTCATCGCATCGTTTGGCGATGTTGCGCAATATGTCAAACTCTTTAATCGAGCATGAAGTGATTAAAACAACCCTGCCAAAAGCAAAAGAGCTACGGATGGTGGTTGAGCCTTTGATCACTTTGGGTAAGAAAGATAATTTGGCTAATCGCCGCCTTGCATTTAATCGTTTGCGCGATCGTGAGATGGTGGCTAAATTATTTTCAGAATTAGGCCCAAGGTACGCTGCTCGCCCAGGCGGTTATTTGCGGATCTTGAAGTTTGGATTCCGTCATGGCGATAATGCTCCAATGGCTTTAGTTGAATTAGTTGATCGCCCAGCAGTCGAAGAGACTGCCCAAGAGACAGCAGCATAAGCGTGCTTCGGGTATAGTAAAGCCAGGCTTTTGCCTGGCTTTTTTATTGGATCTAAGAATTAGCTCAAGCAATCAAATCAATATGAATTCCATTTTGATCGTGATCACAACCCTCCCAAATATTCAAGAGGCCAAGACATTAGGCCGTAGCTTGCTTGATCATGGCTTAGCGGCTTGCATACAAATCCAGGAGGGCGTGCATTCGATTTATCGCTGGGACGATCAAATCTGTGAAGAAACTGAAGTTCTTTTAAGCGCCAAGACAAAAGAGACAAGTTGGCCAGCATTAGAAAGTTACATTGTGGAGCACCACCCATACGATCTTCCAGAGATAATTGCCTTAAGTCCAAGCCAGTACTCAGAAGCGTATGGTGCTTGGGTGTCTAAGGAGCTTAAGTGAGCCTAATCAAAAGAATTTTTCTGAGTATTTGTATTCCGATCATTGGCATTGGGCTTTTGATCGGCACTCTTTCAGCTAAAGAGTTTTTGCCGCCGGAACAAGCATTTGTAGTAGAGGCAACATGGGTAGCCGACGCCAATGAGTTGTTAATTGATTACCGTCCAGCAAAAGGCTATTACATCTATCAAGAGTCGCTTCAATACAGACTTTTTATCAACAATCAAAAAATAAATACAAAAAATATACAGCTACCGCGCGGTGTTGAAAAGTTTGATGAGACCTTTGGTAAAAAGATGGAGATTTATCCAAAGCCCTTTCAGGTCATCATTCCTTTTACACAAAAGGCAGAACAGGGCATTCGTTTAGAGCTAGATTTACAAGGCTGTGCTGATGGCGGTATTTGTTATCCACCGATGACCTATCAATATTTTATCGCCGCCCCTGGAGTGAAGGTGGCGCCAATACCGGAGGTCGAGGCAAAGCCCAGCAAAGAGGGTGCCAATATTCAGGGATTAAGTTTGATTGAGCTCTGGAGTGGACGAGATGATGTTGGTTCAATTAAGTCATATCTAGAAAATGCCAATTTAGGATATTTGTTAGTAGGCTTCTTTGTTCTAGGACTAGCATTAGCATTTACTCCATGTGTATTACCCATGTTACCTATCTTAAGTAGCATTGTCTTGGGTAAACAAAGTGATGTGCCAATCAGCAAAGTTCGCTCAGCATATTTAGCCTTGTCTTATATCCTCGGGATGGCTTTGCTGTATGCCTTAGCGGGTATATTGACTGCAGCCTTGGGAAGTGGAGTGCAGCGTGTTCTACAAAGCCCGATTGCTTTAATCCTTTTTTCTGGGCTTTTGCTATTTTTGGCAGGGACTTTATTTGGGTTCTACGAACTAAAAATGCCACAAGTTTGGCAAGATAAAGTGGATCAAATAGCAGGCAGGCAGAAAGGTGGAAGCCTCTTTGGGGCTTTTGTACTCGGCGCGATTTCAACCTTGGTAGCAAGCCCTTGTATCACCGCACCCCTCGCAAGCGTTTTGGGTTTTGTGGCACAAACGGGTTCCATGG
>DENG01000012.1:5166-8469 GCA_002359975.1 Polynucleobacter sp. UBA2650 | reverse complement strand
TTCCGAGTGCCGGTGCTTGGATGATTTGGTTGCAGCGCGCACTTGGGGTGATGCTTGTGTTCTTGGCAATTTGGATTATATGGCCAGCGTTCTCTATGCTCAGTGGGGAAAGTAGCATGCAAAACACCAATCGCTCAGAAAAACGAATTTCTCCAAATCTTGTCTTCCAAGTAGTGCGGTCCCCCGAAGAACTACAAATCATCCTACAAAAAGCACAAGAGAATAAAAAGCCAGTCTTGTTAGATTTCTATGCCGATTGGTGCATCAGTTGTAAGGAAATGGAAGCGATTACCTTTGCAAACCCTGAGATTGCAAAAGAGATGGGTCGTTTTGTATTAGTTCAAGCTGATGTCACGGTGAATAATCCATCTAGCCAGGCCCTATTAAAGCAATATGGTCTTTTTGGGCCGCCCGCAATCTTATTGTTTAATAGCTTTGGTGAAGAGCAGAAAGCATTGCGCATTGTCGGATTTATGCCGCCAACACGTTTTAGTCAACGTTTGCAAGAACTCAATACGAAATAGTTCGAAGAGCTGTCGATTATTTTTTTAGCAGGCGGCTTGCTTCGAGAGCAAAATAACTGAGGATACCATCTGCACCAGCACGCTTAAATGCAATCAGAGATTCCATCATGACCGCATCATGATCTAACCAACCATTATTGGCAGCAGCTTTTAGCATCGCATATTCACCGCTCACTTGGTACACATAGGTGGGGTAGCCAAATGCATCTTTAATGCGATGGACGATATCCAAATAAGGCATGCCAGGTTTAATCATGACCATGTCAGCGCCCTCGCTAATATCAAGGCCGACTTCACGAATAGCCTCATCGCTATTAGCCGGATCCATTTGATAATTTTTTTTATCCGCCTTACCTAAATTTGTGGCAGAGCCGACAGCATCCCGAAATGGGCCATAGAAAGAAGACGCATATTTTGCGGAGTAGGCCATGATGCGCGTATGAATGAATTGATTATTTTCAAGAGCGGCTCGGATTTGTCCAATACGTCCGTCCATCATGTCGGAGGGCGCAACAATATCGACGCCGGCGTGAGCATGACATAGAGCCTGTTTTACTAAAACAGCAACAGTTTCATCATTGAGTATGCGGTTATTTTGATCCAAAATTCCATCTTGCCCATGGCTAGTGTAGGGGTCTAGGGCAACATCGGTCATGATGCCAAGATTGGGAAAACGTTTTTTTAGTTCAGTAACTGCATTGGGCACTAAGCCATTGGGATTAAACGCTTCAACACCATCAATCGTTTTGAGTGAGGCCTCAATCACAGGAAATAAAGCCATGACCGGGACACCTAGAGCGACACACTCCTCGGCAACTGAAAATAAACGATCGAGTGACATTCGTTCAATCCCAGGCATTGAGGTAACAGTCTGTGTTTGGTTCTTACCAGGCAGCAGAAAGACTGGATAGATAAGGTCATCTGGACTGAGACGATTTTCTTGAATTAAGCGACGGGACCAATCGTCACGACGCATCCGACGCGGTCTATAGGCAGGGTATTGAGACATGGTTGTATTTGTTAAAAAGAATCAAACTAGTTAGGAGTATTTTCACTAAGAAAGCTTTCTTTAAAAAGCCATTCTTGAATAAGTGTATCGCTTTCTTCAAGGCCAACCCGTTTTGTACTAGAAAATAGTTGGGCACTAATTTGTGCTGGCGCAAATTGCTTTACCTGTTCATTAATACTATGCAGGAGGTCACGGTTTTCGGAATAGGTTTGTTTATCAGACTTACTAAGTAGGATATGAATCGGTTTTTGGGTAACACCAAACCACCGAATCATTTGCTCATCAAGTTCAGTTAGGCCGCGACGCGCATCCACAATCAAAACTAAGCCTACAAGCGATTTACGGTTCTGGAGGTAGTTACTGAGAATATCGTTCCAATGGGATCGGGTGCTTTCCCCGACGGCAGCATAGCCATATCCAGGCAAGTCCACCAAATAGGCCAATAGCGTTTCTTTGGCATAAACCCCAAAATAGTTGATATGTTGGGTCCGCCCGGGAGTTTTGCTGGCAAAAGCAAGCCGCTTCTGATTGCATAACACATTGATTGCACTAGATTTTCCGGCATTTGAGCGGCCAGCAAAGGCGATTTCCGGAATATCGCCCTGGGGCAGGGTGTGCAGTTCATTTACGGTAGTAAAGAAGCGGGTTTGATGAAGTTTAGACATAAATGAAAGTATGGAAGCTATTGTAAAATCTCAATAAATTAAGATCATTTCAGTACCCATATCAAAGTAAGCAAGGTAACCATAATGCGTCAAAGTCGCAAAATCTCCAAATTAAACTTCCCTTCATTTTTAGTTGTCTTGGCAACGCTATTTGTACCCCTTGTTAATGCAACAACAGAGCCGGCTAAACCAGTGACCCCAGCAATGGCTGCTGCGCCTGCTCCTGCTGCAATAAAGGCAGATACGGCGGCAGGCGATGCACTCTATAACAATGGCGACCCCAAGCGTGGGGTGGTTGCCTGTGTTGGCTGTCATGGCGCCAATGGTAATAGTGGGGTTGCAAGCTGGCCAAAATTGGCAGCGCAGCACTCGGCGTATACCTTGAAACAGCTTAAAAACTACAAGGACGGCTCTCGTGCAAATCCCGTCATGATGGGTATGGTGGCAACTTTGACCCAACAAGATATGTTGAACTTGGCGGCGTATTTAAACAAGCAACAACCCACCCTAGGAGTTGCTCAAAATAAAGATAGCATTGCACTTGGTCAAAAAATCTATCGTGGTGGTATCGCTGAAAAAGGCGTTCCTGCATGTGCTGGTTGTCATAGCCCCAATGGCGCTGGCATTCCTGCGCAATATCCACGATTGAGTGGGCAGTGGGCTGATTACTCTACTTCGCAGTTAGTGGCATTTAGAGAGGGCACTCGTAAAAATAGTGCTCAGATGACTACGATTGCAACCAAGCTATCGGACGCAGAAATGAAGGCAGTATCAGACTATATGGCAGGTCTGCGTTAATCTTTTACTGCTTACTTGAGCGCGCTCGCTTGATTTATGGTGCGCTCATTTTCATACAAGCTTTCTGGCGTTTCGCGCTGCCTCACTAAATAAGCCTCATTGCCGTCTACCATTACTTCGGCAGCTCGGCCCCGGGTGTTGTAGTTAGAGGCCATCACAAAGCCATACGCACCAGCTGACAAGATCGCAAGGATATCCCCCTCGTTGACCGCGAGTACTCGATCCTTACCTAGCCAATCGCCAGATTCGCAAACGGGGCCTACAACATCGTAGCAATTTGGCTTAGCTTGGCTGACGTGAATCGGAA
>DENG01000012.1:0-5124 GCA_002359975.1 Polynucleobacter sp. UBA2650 | reverse complement strand
CAAAAGTTTTTATCGACCCCTGTTTTTAAGTATTCCACTTGAGTCAATAAAATACCTGCGTTACCAACTAAAGAACGCCCAGGCTCGAGCAAGACTTCTAGATGGCCAAATCCGCGCTCCTCCACCCGATTAAGAAGTGTATTGGTAAATTCAGTAATATTTGGCGGTGACTCACCGCCATAGTCAATGCCCAATCCGCCACCCAAATCGAGATGATGAATCTTGATTCCTTCGCGTTGAAGTTGTGTGATGAGATCAAGAACTTTATCAAGTGCATCGAGATAAGGTGAGGTGCTCGTAATTTGCGAACCAATATGGCAGTCAATGCCGATCACATCAATTTGAGGCAAAAGGGCAGCCTCTCGATATGTTTTGAGAACCTCGTAATACGCAATCCCAAACTTATTATCTTTAAGTCCAGTAGAGATGTATGGATGTGTATTGGCATCTACATCAGGATTAACACGCAATGAAATTGGGGCGCGTAAATTCATCGTTTTAGCAATTGCATTAATACGCTGTAACTCCGGTATGGACTCCACATTAATACATTTGACACCCACACGAAGCGCATTCTCAATTTCAGCAGATGATTTACCAACACCTGCAAAAACAAGACTTTTTGGGTCAGCGCCGATATGAAGGGCGCGCGCCAACTCTCCACCACTGACCAGATCAAAGCCGGCTCCCAGTTGCTTAAGCTCATCTAAGACTGCTAAATTGCTATTCGCCTTCATGGCGTAATGAATACGAGCTCGTCGCGTACCATCGGGCCTAATGCAGGCAGAATCATAGGCGCGGTAGGCGCTACAAATGGCTTCCTTGCTGTAAACATATAGTGGGGTACCAAAATCCTGCGTTAGTTTGCTGAGGCTTATTCCCTCAGCAAACCATTGCCCATTTTTTTCAGAGAAGCCAACAAGAGAGGGGATTGCGTTCACCATTGTTAATTTACTTTATTACCGCTTCCCGTTGTTTTTGCTGGCACATCCTTGGGTGGATATAGGCTTCCTTTAGGCTCTGCTTGGGTAGGGGCCGGAGGGATAGGGGGAGGGTTAGGAATAAATAAAGGCCCTCTTACCCCACAAGCACCGAGGGAAATAAAAAGCACCAGTATCGGAATTCTTACTACAATCGATATCATCATTAGCTTTGCAAAAGGTATTTGAATATAGCATGCAGAACACCAATCGACCCCAAGCTGAAAAAATTGACGATAAGCAGTTTCATCAGATTGCAGCCCAGCTATTGCACTCAATTGAGCTCTCTCTCGAGCATGCGGATGAGGCTTTGGATCTTGATTTAGATATCGCTAGACAGGGTGGCAATGTTATCAATATTGCCTTTCATGATCGTAGCGTCATCGTAGTTAATACCCAGCCCCCTCTTCATGAGATTTGGGTCGCCGCCAAGGTAGGCGGTTTTCATTATCGTTGGGCTGGAACGGCATTGGAGCCGCTTTGGTTAGATACTAAAACCGGCAATGAGTTACTCGCTGATTTATCATCCTTCGTTAGCGCTCAGGCGGGGAAAGACGTTAAGGTCAGCTTGCTTGGTACGCGCTAAGAGTTTGGCTAACGATTGCGTGATCAGCCATCTCAATTTTGGCCCGCCCAATTTTTTCCAGAGTGATATACCGAATCTCGCCGCCCTCTGATTTTTTATCAATTTGCATTAGCTCAAAGAAGCGCTGATTACCAAGTTTGGGTGCGCAATTTGGTAATCCAAGGGCAGTCACTAATTCTTGAATACGGGTTACATCACTGCTAGGAATGTGACCCAGGCGAGCTGATAGATCCGCTGCCATCACCATGCCGCAGCCGACCGCTTCACCATGTAACCACTCCCCATAACCTAAGCCAGATTCAATGGCATGTCCAAATGTGTGTCCATAGTTAAGGATTGCGCGGATACCAGATTCTTTTTCATCGGCTGCCACAACAGCAGATTTAATTTCACACGACCGTTCTACAGCATGACTCATGGCATTGGGATCACACCCCAGCAACTCTTTTGTATGCGACTCAATCCAATCAAAAAAAGTAGCATCGGCGATCGCACCGTGTTTAACAACCTCAGCAAGGCCGGCTGATAACTCTCTAGATGGTAGAGTCTTGAGGGTATCGAGATCAGCTATGACGGCGACGGGTTGATGAAATGCGCCAATCATATTTTTTCCCAAGGGGTGGTTGATGCCAGTTTTACCGCCGACCGAGGAATCTACTTGGGCCAAGAGGGTGGTAGGTACCTGAATAAAGCGGATACCACGCATAAAACTAGCAGCTGCAAAGCCAGCCATATCACCAATCACACCACCACCTAAGGCAATGATGACGCTCTTTCGGTCGGCCCCCTTAGAAAGCATGACATCAAAGATTTTCTGTAAGGTAGCCCAGTCTTTATAGGACTCACCATCAGGCAGGATGATTTCATGAACAGACTTGGCGTCTCTTGAAATTGTTTGAATAAGTTTCTTGCTATAGAGGGGAGCCACGGTGGTGTTGCTCACGACATAAATGGACTGACCTGCTATATGGGGCTTAAAGAGATCTGGCTTGCCAAGCAAACCAGAGCCAATATAAATAGGGTAGCTACGATCTCCTAAGGAGACTTGTAATGTTTTCATGAGGCGAGTTCAAGTTGCATTAAAAGAGTATTGACCAATTGGTTAACGCTGGGTTTGCCTGTTTCAATAATATGATCAGCAATTTCTCGGTAGAGGGGATCGCGAAGAGCATACAGATTTTCTAAGATGGTCTTTGGATCTCCATTTTGCAACAAGGGGCGACCTTCCCCCCCTTTGGTGCGATGCCAGAGTTCGATAGGGTTGGCATGTAAGTAGACCACTGTCCCGCGTGCGCTCAAGGCACGACGGTTTTCAGGGAGCAAAACACTGCCTCCTCCGGTAGCAAGGATTAAACCTTTTTCTTGAGTCAACTCTTCAATAATTTGCCCTTCACGCTTACGAAAACCGGCCTCGCCTTCCATCTCAAAAATAGTTGGAATCTTCACACCGCAGCGTTCCTCTAGGGCGTGGTCAGAATCAATAAAACGACGATTGAGTTTCCGTGCCAGCACCCTACCGACAGTGGATTTGCCGGCACCCATTAGGCCGATTAGGAAGATATTTGAATTTTCAGGACTCACCCTTCAATTCTATTCGGGTTTGTCCAAAATGGTGGGAGTAAGAAAGACCAATAACTCTGTTTTATCGCGAAACTTGGATTGGTGTTTAAAGAGATGACCGATTAAGGGAATGTCGCCTAAAAGCGGAACTTTTACTAAATCTTCGCGTTCAGTAGTTTGGTAGATGCCGCCAAGAATCACGGTGCCGCCATTTTCAACAGTTACTTCTGAACTCAGATTTTTGGTGTCGATTGCATAACCCTGTTCAGTCTTCATGCCCACACTATCTTTGTTAATGGCGACCAATAAAGAAACTTTGCCATCATGGTGAATCTTTGGAATAACCTCTAGCCGCAAATTTGCTTTGCGAAACTGAATTTTATTGCCACCACTTGAGGAGGAGGTTTGGTAGGGCAGCTCAGTTCCTTGCTCAATGGTTGCTTTGACCATATCTGCGGTCATAATGCGTGGGTTTGACAGAATCTTCCCTTGACCATCGCTCTCTAAGGCAGTGAGTTCGATATCTAGCAAACGACTTGCGTTCTTACTTAAAAGGGTGGCAGCAGCGCTGGCTGGCTCATAGCCACCAAGCCCACCAGCATTTAGTGGGACGCTCATCTGAAATGGGGTCTGCTCTAAAGAAGACGAGCGTGGACGCATCCCTAATTTGACACCTAGGTTTCTGGCAAAGCGATGATCGGCCTCAACAATGCGGGCCTCAATCAAAACTTGGCGCGGCGTGCTGTGATGTTCTCCCCCAAACGGTAAAGCAGACTCATCACGACGTTGTTTCTGAAAACTACTAATCTCGCTATGACTCCCAATCCAATATAGGCCATCGTTACGAACAAAGCGCAAGCCTCGGCTTGCTAAGACTGTAGATAGAGCGGTTTGCCAAGGAACAGCCTCTAGCTGCAAGCTAATATTGCCTTGAATACTAGGGCTTAAAACAAAATGGGTGTTCCCAAGACGTGCCAGGATATGTAATAAATCAACCAGTAGCATTTCATTGACGGTAATGCTAATTGGGGTCTGGAGTAGCTCTTTGATCTCAGCGGTTTGCCGGTGAGTATTGTTAGCCAAGCAGGCGGCACTGATTAAAAGTAATAAGCAGCCGAGGAAATGAGTTAGCCAGGAGCGTCTCATTGAATCCTTAAAACAATACGTTTTTCATTGGGGCCGACTAAAATCGCTTCTGCTGAATTAAATTCAGCGAGTCGCCATGATCCCTTAGCGATTTGATTTTTACTAAGCATGAGTGCTTGTTGCCCATCATGAAGTAATGCATAAGCCCCGTTTTTGTTTTGTCCTACGCCAAGATGCCGCCACTTTTTTAATTCAGCTTCGGTTGGGTCTGGTTTTGATGGAGCAGAAATATGTGCTGATCTAGCCAAACTTTGATGTTTGGATTGCATCTCGTCAAGTTGAATAAAAATAGATTCAAACTGCTCTTCGAGTCGCTCATCAAGCTCATGGAGCTCATCTTGGATTTGCCCCAATTGCTTCTGAATGGTGGCCAAGTCGCTAGTGCGATTTTCACTCGAGTCAAGCCCTTGTATTTGGAGGGCGATATAGGTAAGACCGCCCGCCAAGACCAGCAAAATAATAAAAATCATCAAGATCGGAGTTGGGGCTGCTTGATTGGCCCATTTTTCTTTCAGCGGATTTGATTCCATCCAGTTCCTATATAAGTTGGTATACCAAGGAGCGGTATTGGCAGTTCGGAGGTGATCGGGGCCTATTTCATCGGTCAAGATGGCAGGATCATTACCAAGACTTTGCAAAACTTGATTGAAATCATCGCGGGTAATATTTCGATAGGCCATCAGTGATTGTTACGCCTAAGTTTGGCCTTGCCTATTGGACTAAGCTGATTTATTTGTAAGTCAGACTGAGATTTGCGGTAGGACCATATAATTTCACAATGGCAAATTTACCAAGTAAAAAACCACCCCTTCAGAGCGGGTCGAGCTTGAATTCTCCCAAAAGGCCGAGTTC
>DENG01000109.1:50709-51085 GCA_002359975.1 Polynucleobacter sp. UBA2650 | reverse complement strand
CCGTATTTCTGGGCAATCGCTAGAGTGCGATCCGTGCTTTGTGTATCCACGACCACAATTTGGTCGGCAAGCCCGTCTAGCGAGGCTAGGCAGTCCTCGAGATTAGCTTCTTCATTCCGAGTTATGAGTATGGCTGATAAGGTGGGCATAATTCATTATATGAATGCTTCAGACCGTCAAGCCCTAAACCGATTAATTGGGTATCTACGCCCCCATATCCGCCTCATCATTGGGTCCTTACTCGCTATGGCGATAGTTGCTGCCTCAGAGACCTCTATCCCAGCCTTAATGAAGCCTCTTTTGGATCGTGGCTTTACTGGAGAGATGAACGATAAGCTCTGGCTGGTCCCGGTATTTTTAGTTGGCTTGGCTTTTA
>DENG01000109.1:50002-50688 GCA_002359975.1 Polynucleobacter sp. UBA2650 | reverse complement strand
TTGCTTAAATTACGGGAGCAGATGTTCACTCGGCTATTACGAGCAAAGACCGAGTACTACCAGAAGACTTCAGCGTCTAACTTGATTAATGCGGTTGTGTTTGAGGTAAATAACGTCCTCTCCATCATGGGTGGCATGCTCATTAGTCTTGTAAGAGATTTATTGACCGTCATTGGTTTGATGGGTTATTTGTTTTATCTCAATTGGCGTCTTACTTTAGTGGTATTAATTATTTTTCCGATCATTGCCTTTGTGATGAGCAAGATCAATAAACGCTTACGCGGCTTAAATCGTCAACAACAAAGTATGACCAGCGAGCTTGCCTATATAGTCGAGGAGGCAGCATCTGGCCATAAGATTGTTAAGGTGCATGGCGGAGAAGATTACGAGATGCAACGTTTTATGGATAAGGCAGATCGTCTTCGTCAGTTCACCCTAAAAGCCGCAGTGGCTGGGGGGCTCAATCAGCCCATTACCCAACTAATTGCCTCCATGGCCCTATCTTTGGTTTTAGTGATTGCGATTATGCAATCAGCCACGCAGGGGGTTACTGTAGGAGGTTTCGCAGCTTTTATTACCGCGATGCTCTTAATCATTTCACCACTAAAGCATCTTGCTGACATTAATCAACCTTTGCAGCGTGGCTTAACTGCAGCAGAGATGATTTTTCAATTGATTGATCAGCC
>DENG01000109.1:49695-49883 GCA_002359975.1 Polynucleobacter sp. UBA2650 | reverse complement strand
ATTGCCTTCGTAGGGCCCTCTGGAGGGGGTAAATCAACCCTAGTGAATTTATTGCCACGTTTCTTTAAACCTAAGGCGGGCCGCATCCTACTTGATCAAATTCCGATTGAGGAAATTATGTTGGCTGATTTACGTAAGCAAATCGCCTTTGTAAGTCAGGATGTCATTTTGTTTAATGACACCATTGC
>DENG01000109.1:49359-49604 GCA_002359975.1 Polynucleobacter sp. UBA2650 | reverse complement strand
TTAGCGATTGCAAGGGCTATTTATAAGGACGCGCCCATCCTCATACTCGATGAGGCAACCTCTGCACTGGATTCTGAGTCGGAGCGGCAGGTACAAGAAGCGCTTGATCGTTTAATGGCAGGGCGTACAACCCTGGTGATTGCACACCGTTTATCAACCATTGAGCATGCCGATCGGATTGCGGTCTTGGATCATGGCGAGATTGTGGAATATGGCTCTCACCAAGAATTGATGGCCAAAAATGG
>DENG01000109.1:47248-49327 GCA_002359975.1 Polynucleobacter sp. UBA2650 | reverse complement strand
CATTAGTTAAGAACAATATCGTATTGTTCTTGTTTGAAGCCAGCCTCTGCTTGAAGCCGAATTGGCTTCTGAACAAAATCCCCTAGCATCGCTAGAAATTGGTTCTCTTCTTCTAAAAAGAGATCAATTACATCGGGTGATGCCACAATCCGAAATTCTTTCGGATTGAATTGTCGATGCTCCCTCACAATCTCTCGTAAGATCTCGTAACAGACTGTTTGGGGTGTCTTTATCTCACCCTTACCAGTACACGAGGCACAAGGTTCACACAAAATATGGGATAAAGATTCGCGGGTGCGTTTACGGGTCATCTCGATGAGCCCTAGTGATGAGAAGTCATTCACATTTGTGCGCACATGATCTCTAGCAAGGTTTTTCTTAAGCTCATTGAGAACAGCCTCCTGATGATCGGTCTGGCTCATGTCAATGAAATCAATAATGATGATGCCCCCAAGATTGCGTAAGCGTAGTTGGCGTGCAATCGCCTGAGCTGCTTCTAAGTTAGTCTTGAAAACCGTATCGTCCAAATTACGAGCACCCACAAAGCTACCAGTGTTAACGTCAATCGTGGTCATGGACTCTGTTTGGTCAATCATAAGATAGCCGCCGGATTTAAGGTCTACGCGCCTTCCAAGCGCCTTACTGATCTCAGATTCAATATCAAATAGATCAAAGAGGGCGCGCTCACCCCGATATAAAACTAATTTATTGTTTAGTTGCGGGGTAAATGTTTGGGCAAATTGGCCTAAGCGCTCAAAGTTCTCGGCAGAGTCTACGCGGATTTGAGTAGTTTCAGGGCCAGCTATATCGCGGAGAACCCTTTTGGCAAGACTTAAATCTTGATGCAATAGAGTAGGAGCAGCTTTTTCTTTCGATGCCTGCAAAATTCCTTGCCAGGTGGTGCGTAGGTACTTGAGGTCAGCAATCAGAGTTTCATCGCTAGCAAGCCCAGCGCTCGTTCGCACAATAATATCGCCGCTTTCATCAGCAGGGATTAGATTCTTTAACCTATTTTTTAAGGCCTCGCGCTCTTCAGGCATCTCAATTTTTTGGGAGATGCCGATATGGATTTCAGTCCCAACTGCACGATGATCGTGCGGTAAATAGACCAAATTGCGCCCCGCAATGCTAATTTGGCGAGTAAGCCGAGCACCTTTGGTACCCAAGGGATCTTTTAGAACCTGCACGAGCAGGGTCTGCCCCTCGAATAAGATTCGCTCGATTTGCCCTCCTGCATGATGATCTCCCAAGTCATTGAAATGAATAAATGCTGCACGATCCAATCCAATATCAATGAAGGCAGATTGCATACCAGGCAATACTCGCACTACCTTGGCTAGGTAAATATTACTAACGATCCCCCGTTGCCGAGTGCGCTCAATATGCAGTTCTTGGACCGCATTTTGTTCGATGATCGCAACCCGAGTTTCTTGGGGGGTGATATTAATTAGGATCTCTTGGCTCATATGAGTTCAAACCAAAATGCACATGGGCTTGTCTTAAAAGTTTTGCGGTCTCATAAAGGGGAAGCCCCATGATACCGCTATAACTGCCCTGGATTGTTTTAATAAAGGAGGCGGCAATTCCTTGGATACCATAGGATCCTGCTTTGCCAAAGGCTTCACCGCTATGTACGTAAGACTCGATCGTTGCAGTATCAAGCACTGCGAACTCAACCTGAGATTTTTGAACTAGGCAGATAGCAGGAGAGTGGATATCGATAGTAATGGCTATAGCGCTATACACATCATGGCTTTTACCACTCAGTTGATGAAGCATTTGGGTGGCGTGAGCGGCATCTGTTGGCTTACCTAAAATTTCAGTATCGAGAGATCCGGGCAGGCTCACTGTGGTGTCTGCACATAAAATCGGCGCCCAAGTAAATTGCGGATTATTTTGTTGTAGTGCTTGCCAACGATCTAAAGCCGCTTCACTTTTTGCGAGTGTGACTCGTCGAACATAGTCAATAGCTTTCTCATGGGCTAGGGGTATTTCTAGAGATTCTGGATTCTCATTACGGCTGGGTAGGAGTAATTTAAAGTGAACCCCAATTTGTGCCAGTAACTCTTGGCGACGGGG
>DENG01000109.1:32049-47156 GCA_002359975.1 Polynucleobacter sp. UBA2650 | reverse complement strand
GGCATCTCTTTGGTTTTAAAGCTAGCATCCAGCCCATTAGCTCCGCCAATTAAAAAGACAATGTCTTTGCCAACCTCCCGCCATTGTTTTAATTGCCCAGCAAGGTCTTGGGTGCTTAGATCTTTTCCATGTTCATCTAGAGCAATTACTAGAGTATTTTTGGGGATCGCTGCAAGGATTTTGACCGCCTCTTTACTTGGGCTGATATCTGGCTTCAATTCCTTTAGATCCACCGCACAATCTGGCGGCATCCGCTTGCTGTATTCCTGGTAGGCCATGCTGACCCAATCAGGCATTTTATGACCTACTGCAATAATCAGTAAACGCATGTGCTAGTCGTCTTCAGGCTCTTCGCTTGCTTTGACGAGTTTTTTGGGACCACTTAACTTCACGCGCACGGGTTTATCACCCCAGATACCTTCGAGTTGATAGTAGGAGCGTAGCATCGGTTGCAAAATATGCACTACGATATCGCCGCAATCAACGAGGACCCATTCACCGGTTTCTAGACCTTCGATAGAGATAACCTCACCCCCTTTGTCTTTAACACTTTCCTTGACTGAGAAAGCGAGCGAGCGTGTTTGACGATTGCTACTTCCAGTTGCAATCACAACCCGATCAAATAGCTCGCTGAGTTTGCTGGTGTCATACACACGGATGTCTTGTGCTTTGACGTCCTCAAGAGCATCAATGATGGTGCGTTGTAATTTACGAATATCCATATTTACCGCTATCTTACCTTCTTGACTGGTAAAGACCCTTTTTGAGGATGAGAGCATGTATAGATTTAGGGAGCCATTCTTGAATACGATTAGCGGTATTGTTAGAGGAAAGTAAAGGACGCAGGCTGCTTGAGGCGAGATCAATCGACAGTTGTTCATCTAAATAAATCAACCCATAGGCTTTAGAACAAAGATCATGGGCTAACTTAGTTTGATGGTCTAAATAGTAGGCTTGAAGTGGTGGATGATCTATTAGTTGTTTCTGAATCGAGTAGGGTGGCCGGCTAGCAACCGCCAAATGAATGTATCGACTAAGGTCTCGCCAATCGTTCCAGGTATAGAGTTGCAGGAAACTATCTGCACCCATTAACCAAATTAGGGAGACATCAGGACCAAATTTTTGGCGTAGCTCTTTGGCGCTATCAATCGTATAGCTCGGGCCACCGCGATCAATTTCCATCGAATCTACCATCACCTTAGTGTCGATATTCTTTGCTTGCAACTCTTCCTTAAGCACATCCGCTGCCGCAATTGTCATGTCAAGCCGGTCTTTTGCAGGGGTAATATGAGCCCCCTTTTGCCAAGGCTCGCCACTGGGAAGCCAGAAGAGCTCATCCAATTGAAGGGTTCCAGAAAAATGCTCTGCTAAGCGGATATGACCCCAATGTGGTGGATCAAAGGTTCCACCTAGTATGCCAATGACTTTGTTCAAGAGGTTCTCATCTTAAGGCTCGGAGAGCCAATCGCGGGGCTTGAGGTAGCGCTCATACAAGCGTGCCTCAGGTGTCCCAGCATGAGGTTGCCAGTTATATTTCCAGGTGACTACGGGCGGCATTGACATCAAAATCGATTCAGAACGACCTCCTGACTGCAAACCAAAAATGGTGCCACGGTCAAAGATTAGGTTGTATTCCACATAACGACCGCGACGATATTCCTGAAAATCACGCTCCGCTTGGGTATAGGGCTCTTGATAGCGACGCTCTAGAATCGGTAAGTAGGCCTTGATCAAAGAGTCGCCAACCGATCGCATCATCGCAAAACTTTTCTCGAACCCTAGTTCGTTAAAGTCATCAAAGAATATTCCGCCAATACCGCGGGGTTCATCGCGGTGTTTGAGATAGAAGTACTCATCGCACCATTTCTTAAAACGAGGGTACAGACCAGCGCCAAATGGGTCGAGAGCATCTTTGGCTGTTTGATGAAAATGTTTACAGTCTTCGTCCACGCCATAGTAGGGAGTCAGATCAAAACCGCCACCAAACCACCAAACTGGTTCTTGATTCGGAGCTTGGGCAATAAAGCAACGAACATTCATATGGGTGGTTGGTGCCTTTGGGTTGCGCGGATGAAACACTAAAGAGACGCCCATTGCCTCAAAGGTTCGACCTGCAATCTCAGGACGATTTTGGGTGGCAGTAGGAGGTAATTGATTACCGCTGACGTGAGAGAACCCAACACCGCCTTTTTCAAGAACATTACCATTCTCTAAAATACAGGTGTGACCGAACCCTTGTAATTTACTGTCCTTTGGCTTTTCCCAAGAATCTTTTACAAATGATTTTCCATCCAACGCAGTAATTGCTGTCGTAATGCGATCTTGTAGACCTAGTAAATAGTCTTTTACTGCTTGCGTATCAACACTCGTTGCCATATCTAATCCTTACTTAATGGCTCGAAAGCCAATATCGTTACGGTATTGCATGCCGTCAAAATGAATTTGTTTGATCGCAGAATACGCTTTTTGTTGGGCTGCCTTAACGGTATCGGCCAGGCCTACGACGCAAAGTACTCGACCTCCGGAGGTGATTAGATTGCCATCCTGTAATTTGGTACCCGCATGAAAAACAATTTGGTCATCTGTGGGATTGGGAATACCCTGAATGACATCACCAGTTCTCGGCGTATCTGGATACTGGTGGGCCGCCATCACAACCCCTAGTGCTATCCGACGATCCCATTTCAGTTCAACCTCATCGAGCTTTCCGTCAATCGCTTTATCAAGAGTATCTACCAAGTCACTCTCGAGACGTGCCATGATGGGTTGGGTTTCTGGATCTCCCATGCGACAGTTGAACTCCAAGGTCTTAATCTGGCCATCTGGGTTAATCATCAGACCAGCATATAAAAATCCGGTATAGGGAATGCCATCGGCTTTCATGCCAAGCACAGTCGGCAAGATTACCTCGCGCATAGCGCGTGCATGTATCTCAGGGGTCACCACGGGCGCGGGCGAGTATGCCCCCATGCCACCCGTATTAGGACCTTCGTCACTATCACGCAAACGTTTGTGATCTTGACTAGTGGCAAGTGGCACCACATTTTTACCATCGACAAGAACAATAAAGCTGGCTTCCTCACCAAGTAAGAACTCTTCAATTACAACGCGCGCACCAGCATTACCTAATTTATTATCTGAGAGCATCATGTCGACAGCTGTATGCGCCTCTGGCAAGCTCATGGCTACCACGACCCCTTTACCGGCAGCCAAGCCATCCGCCTTAATCACAATGGGAGCGCCTTTTTGCTCAATGTAGGCGTGAGCTTCGTTTGCATTGGAAAAGGTTTGATAGTCTGCCGTTGGAATACCATGCCGTTTCATGAAAGCTTTTGAGAAATCTTTGGAGGACTCCAATTGGGCCGCTAATTGCGTGGGTCCAAAAATACGGAGGCCGTGATTACGAAATACATCCACAATTCCAGCGGCAAGGGGAGCCTCCGGGCCTACAACAGTCAACGCAATTTGTTCCCGTTTTGCAAAATCTGCCAGATCCTGTATATCGGTGATGGGGAGGTTCTCAATCCCTTCCTGTTTTTGGTTTGCAGTACCGCCATTGCCAGGCGCGACAAATACTTTTTGAACACGGGGGGAGCGAGCCATTTTCCAGGCAAGTGCGTGCTCTCGACCGCCAGAACCGATTAACAAGATTTTCATAAGTTGATCTTCTATTTAAATATTAAGTATTAGCATTTGTATAAACCGATTGCACATCATCGAGGTTTTCAAGAGCATCTAAGAGTTTTTGCATCGCCTCACTTTGATCGGTATCAAGATCAACATCCGTCTCGGGACGCATTGAGACCTCAGCAAGTTCGGGCTTTAGCCCAGCGCTTTCGAGTATTTCGCGAATCTTAGTAAATTCAAAGGGTGCAGTTGTCACTTCCAAAGAGCCATCGGCATGCGTAATAACATCGTCTGCTCCAGCATCGAGTGCCAGCTCTAATAACAGTTCTTCATTGGTACCCGGAGCAAATAGGAGTTGGCCACAGTGCTTAAATAAAAAAGCTACCGATCCTTCAGCCCCCATATTGCCACCGTGTTTAGAAAATGCATGCCGTACTTCGGCAACCGTACGGGTTCGGTTATCGGTCATACAGTCCACGATCACCGCTGCTCCATTGATGCCATAACCTTCATAACGGATCTCTTCATAATTAACCCCGTCTAAGGTTCCAGTACCGCGAGAGATTGCCCTTTGCACATTGTCATTAGGCATGTTGGCGTCCTTGGCCTTATCAACCGCAAGGCGCAAACGTGGGTTTGCATTTAGATCTCCGCCTCCGAGACGGGCAGCCACGGTAATCTCCTTAATGAGCTTGGTCCATACCTTGCCACGTTTTTCATCCTGACGACCTTTGCGGTGCTGTATATTGGCCCATTTTGAATGACCCGCCATGGTGGCAATCCTTATCTGATATTGAGTTAATTTCTACTTAGAATCCTAATTTTAGGCAAAATAGCGGTCTGACTTGGAAATACCAGTTAAATCGTCTACAGCATTTGATTTAAAACAATAACAATTGGGAGCAAATAGCATGTCTGCAATCACCACTAAAGCAATCCGAATTGATGAGGTTGGACCCCCCGAGGTCATGAAGTACGTGGATGTCACCTTAGGTGATCCCGGCCCTGGTGAGGTCTTGGTTCAGCAAAAAGCCTGTGGCTTGAACTACATCGATATCTACTTCCGCTCTGGTTACTATCCACAGCCATTGCCTGGCGGGATTGGGATGGAGGCCTCCGGAATCGTTGAGAAAGTCGGCGATGGCGTACAGCATGTAAAGGCGGGCGATCGTGTGGCGTACGCTGGAAGACCAACCGGTGCCTACGCGCAGGCGCGCATCATGCCCGCTGACATTGTTGTCAAACTTCCTGAGGCGATTTCATTTGAGACCGGTGCCGGCATGATGTTACAAGGCCTTACCGTTCAATATCTCCTTAACGATACCTATAAGGTTCAAAAGGGCGACACAGTTTTATTCCATGCGATTGCCGGTGGAGTTGGTTTGATTGCCCTGCAATGGCTCAAAGCGATTGGTGCTAACGTGATTGGCACCGTGGGTAGCGAAGAGAAGGCAGCGCTTGCCAAATCATTTGGTTGTGACCATGTCATTCTGTACCGCGAGGAAGATTTTGTAAAACGTGTTAAAGAGATTACCAATGGCAAGGGAGTGCCCGTTGCATATGATGCGGTGGGTAAAGATACCTTTATGAAGACCTTGGATTGTGTTTCGCCACGGGGTATGGCTGTTACGTTTGGTAATGCCTCGGGTTCTATCCCGCCTCTTGATCTCAGTCTTTTGTCGAGCAAGGGATCCTTAAAGGTAACTCGGCCAACACTTATGACCTATGCGCTCAACAGAAGTTTATTAGAGCCGATGTCAGTGGATCTGTTTGATCGCGTTATGAAAGGACAAATCAAGATTGAGATTAAGCAAAAGTATGCTCTAGCGGATGCAGTTCAAGCGCATCGTGATCTTGAAGGGCGAAAGACTACAGGGACAACCATCCTTATTCCTTAAAAGGCTGTAGAGCTTGCTCAGAAGTGTTTTTGGGTAAAGAGGGATGAGATTGGTTAAAATCAATCCCTCTGTTGTTCTTGCCATTCATTTGCAGGAACGTTTAATTGCCTCGGTGATGGAATTGGTAGACGTGCCGGACTCAAAATCCGGTGCCGCAAGGCGTGTCGGTTCGAGTCCGACCCGAGGCACCAATCAAATTTGATAGTCGCTGGATTCGCTTGCCATTGCCTGCTCCACAATTTTGCGAGTCAAGGTTGGCGAGAAGAGTTCAATGAAGGTGAAGATAAAAGAGCGCAGGTAAGCGCCTTGTTTAATACCGATGTGAGTGACATTGGTCCCAAAAATATGCCCCACCGGAATTGATTTCAGTAGACGATCTCGTTCAGGATCTAGTGCCACCCCAGCCACAATACCAACCCCCATACCATTTTCAACATAAGTCTTGATCACATCGGCATCAATTGCTTCTAAGATGATGTCGGGAGTGAGGTTGCGTTGCCCAAAAGCTGCATCAATTTTGCTGCGTCCTGAAAATGCCTTGGCATAGGTAATGATGGGGTACTTTGCCAAGATCTCTAGGGTAATGGATTCATGATTGAGGAGTGGGTGACCAGAAGGCACGACTACTGCGTGCTGCCACTGATAACTCGGTAGTGCAAGCACGCCAGAGGTATTAGCAAGACCCTCGGTAGCAATTGCTAGATCGGCGCGATCCTCAAGCAACATTTGGGCTATTTGACTAGGATTGCCTTGCTGAATGCTCACGCGGACCTTTGGAAAGCGTTTCGTGAACTCACTTAAGACTTTGGGTAGAGCGTAGCGGGCCTGCGTATGGGTGGTAGCAATCACAAAGCTACCTTGATCTTGATTTGCAAAATCTTTACCGACTCGCTTAAGTGTTTCAGTTTCTTCTAAGATGCGTTCAATCGAAAGCAAGATGCGCTTACCGGGTTCTGTAAGAGCACGTATACGTTTACCATGACGTCGAAAGATCTCAACCCCTAGTTCATCCTCTAACTCGATGATCGCCTTGGATACACCGGGTTGAGAGGTAAAGAGCGCCTTCGCTGCTGAGGTCAGGTTAAAGTTCTGACGCACGACCTCGCGAACAAAGCGGAGTTGATGAAGGTTCATAAATCAGGACAGGTTATGCGCGCGCCACCCACTTGAGGGCGATGATTGCTAAGACTAAGTAAATAAGAGGTGGAAGGATAGCAGTCAGGAGCGCAGGTAGTGATCCCAATAAACCAATGCTCGAAAACAATGTATTAAAAAGTTGAAAGCTCATCCCCAGCATGATGCCACCGAAGACTTTGATACCCACGCTACCTGCGCGGACCTTCATAAAGGCAAATGGAAGAGCCAATGCCAGCATCACAAAAATAATAAATGGATAAATAACTTTTTTCCAAAAGGCAATTGCATGCCTTTGCATATCTTGCTTATTATCTTGTAGGTGAAGAATAAAACGCCCCAGGCTGACAATCGACATTTTTTCAGGGCTAATTAATAGAACATTCAGAATTTGAGGAGTCACCTGCGACTCCAGACTTAGCTTCGGAAGTATTTTGGTTTGTGCTGTGTAGACCGCATCCAAGGGGTCACTACTGCGCTTTTCGGTGAAACGAGTTTCTGAGACATCATTGAGTTCCCAGATGCCCCGATTATCAAAGCGGCCAGAGGCTGCGCTCCGTATCGATAGAAGACGATAGTTTGGATCAAATTCATACATTCGGATTTGTCGGATTTGGTCATTCTGATCAATAGCGCCCACATTGACATAACGAACGCCTGCTCGAATTGGGCCGGTACCATCACTATCTCTCAGTTGGTCTTTTACCCAAACCCCAGATCGAAACTGAGAACTAAAGGTGGAGCCCAATGCCTTCATCCGGACTCGCTCAGATAGAGATTCAGCATAGGGTCCGAGAACTTCACTAATGAGCAGGGTGAACACTACGATTGGAAGCGAAATTTTTCCGAGGGTAAGTAGACTGCGTTTGATATCCAAACCCGCAACCCGAAAGATGGTGAACTCGGATTGGCTAGCCATCATGGCAAAAACATAAATACTGCCAATGAGACCTGCGATTGGAATAATTTCAACCATCCTGCTAGGGGCTTTTAATAAAACATGAAGCAGTGCTAGAGGGAGAGTGTATTTTGCGTTGACAGAGCCAAGCTCACTTAGAACATCGAAGAATAGAAAGAGAGCGACAAGAGCAAAAAGGATAAAACCAAAGCTGGCATAAATCTGCTTTGCAAAGTACCGTTCGTAGATTTTGGGAAACAGCCAACTCATTTTGATTGAAATATCCAGGGTAGTTGGCGTTGCCACCATTTCAGGGATGGGTTAACGCGGTTACGAATTAATACATAAGCCAGTAAAAAGGCAATCAAGTGGATTGGCCAAAGCCCAACAAAAAATTCAAGGCGACCCTGCGAGACGTAATTTTGAGTGAGATTTAATAAATTACTGTAGATCAAATACACCAACACGGCATAGAACATGGCGGTGTAATTACCAAGACGTGGGTTGACGTATGCCAAGGGAATAGCAATTAATACTAAGCCTAAGGCCATGAATGGCAAGCCAATTCGCCATAAGAGCTCCCCAAGATTAGCACGCTTGATATTGGGGTCAACTTCGTTAATGAGCTCAAGAATATTTTTCTCTCGGTCTCTCGGTGGCGGAGCGGCAACTTCTTTGCCACGTATTTTGGTTTCGTACTCTTCAAACTCTAAGATTCTGAAATTAGCTTGCGTAGGCTGACCTTCATAGCGCCTCCCCTTCAGTAAAACAATGCTCTTATCACCATTTGGAGCATTCTCAATGAAGCCAGTGGCTGCTACTGCCACACTCAATTTCTGATTGCGGGTATCGGCGACAAAAATATTCTTAACCTCACCCTTGTCGACATCTAGGCTTTCAATAAAAAATACTCTCTCCGCCTTGGCTGATTCTTTAAACTGACCCGCGGTTACCATTGATACGTCATCGCGTTGTTGAAAGCGCTGACTAATAATGCTGGATTCACGATTGGCCCACGGCCAGACTACGGCTGCCAGAATAGCAATGATGATAATTAGTGGAATCGCAAAACGTAAGATCGGGCCAATTAAATTTGTGATGCTTAATCCACTTGTGAACCAAACAATCATTTCCGAGTCTTTATACCAACGAACCAAAACAATTAAGACTGCAATAAAAAGGGAAACGGTTAGCAGAATTGCAAAGTAGCCTAGAGTTGCCAGGGCAATTAGAACGAGGGCATCCTCAGGGTTCACTACCCCGTTAGCGGCAAAACCTAGAATACGAATCACCAAGGTGGTGATCATGATCGTAACGAGTACCAAAAATACGGCACCCGTGGTCATGCTAAGTTCGCGGCGGAGGGCTTGTTCAAAAATCATGTCTTAAATAGTGTATTTGGGCAGGGTCAATTCGCTCGGTGGATAATGTAAGAAATAACCTTTATATAGACAGATCATGACAATTCAATTTAGCACGAAAGTTCTCTCCGAGATCGATTTTAAGAGCCCAAAGGCCGCTACTGCAATTTGTGGCTTATCTGGCGATTGTTTGATCCTTGGTTACCGTCAGGGCGAGTTGAACCAATTACAGGCTCTCGATGATTTATTGGGTGGCGCAATTGGGCAAGCTCGCAGCCTAGGGGATCTCGACGGTAAGGCCGGAGCCTGCACCTTGTTGCGTTCCACCCATTCATGGGCATTAAGTAAGGTGAGGCTAAAGCGTGTTTTATTAGTTGGTCTAGGTGATAAAGAATCCTTGGCTGATTTTGCAAAGGTTGCACGTTCGGCCATGAAGCACATTAGTGCTAGTCCAATAGAGTCGGTCTTATGGCATGTGGGCAGCTTTACGGGTAAACACAAAGCGAATCAATCGCCAACAGCTATTCAGGAGCGCATTCGTCTTCTCGCGCAAATTGTGGGTGATCAGGCATATCACTTTGGCGTTCGTCAAGCGCAATTTAAGACTAAGCCTGTAGCAAAATCAGACCCACTGAAATTAGTCACGCTGCTTACAAATACAAAGCAAGCTGCCTTAGTGAAGGCATCTGTTCATGAGGGGGCGGCTTTGGTCGAGGGTATGAACTTGACCAAAGATTTGGGTAATCTCCCTCCTAATATTTGTACCCCCACATTCTTAGCGCATACCGCCCAAAATTTATCCAAGAAGTCTAGTCTTCGCGTTCAAGTGCTTGGCGAGAAACAAATTGAAGCTCTGGGGATGGGGTCTTTCTTAGCTGTCGCAAAGGGTTCGGATACGCCGCCGCAATTCATCATCATGCGTCATGATGGCGGCAGAGCCGATGAAGATCCGATTGTGATTGTTGGTAAAGGAATTACCTTCGATACCGGTGGTATCTCCTTAAAACCTGGCGAGGCCATGGATGAAATGAAATACGATATGTGCGGGGCTGCATCGGTGTTTGGCACCATGCATGCTGTATCACTTCTTAATTTAAAGAAGAATGTGATTGGTGTGGTCCCCACCTGCGAGAATATGCCATCGGGTCGAGCAACCCGTCCAGGTGACATTGTGAAGAGCATGTCGGGTCAGACCATCGAGATATTAAATACTGATGCCGAGGGACGCTTAATTTTGTGTGACGCCTTAACTTATGTTGAACGCTTTAAGCCAAAGGCAGTGATTGATGTGGCTACCCTAACAGGTGCTTGCATTATTGCCTTGGGGCACGTGCACAGCGGACTGTTCTCGGATGATGAGTCCTTGGTCAAGGATTTAAGCAAAGCCGGTCATCAATCCTTGGATACCGTCTGGCGTCTGCCTTTAGATGCTGCTTATCACGAGCAACTCAAGTCTAATTTTGCAGATATGGCCAATATTGGCGGCCGTCCTGCCGGTAGCGTAACCGCTGCATGCTTTTTGTCACGCTTTGCAGAGAAATTTAGATGGGCGCATTTAGATATTGCTGGAACAGCATGGAAGAGTGGCGTAGCAAAAGGAGCAACCGGTAGACCCGTACCTTTATTGCTGAACTTCTTGCTTGATCAATAGAGTTAGCAGGCTTAGTCACTAATGGCACGCATTGATTTTCATAGCAATGTGGCAGACAAACTTCTATATTGTTGCCGCTTGAGCCGAAAAATATTAGCCAGCGCTGACTCTACGGGACAGCATCGCACCATTGTGATTGTTGGCAACCTTAAAGAACTCCAAGATTTAGATGCCTTAATGTGGAGTTTTAGCAAGACTGACTTCTTGCCACATGCATGGCTTGACCATGATGCTGCACAAGAGACCCCCATTGTTTTTGTAAGCGATGTTAATCAACTCAAAGATAGTTCGATTCCGCATTGCGATGTATTAATTTATCTCAAGAATGAAGCACCGCCACAACTCGATACTCTCTTAGCTCGTTTTCCAAGATGGGTTGAGGTGGTCACAACCCAGGAGAATGAGCGTTTAGCTGGCCGTGAGCGCTACAAGTCTTATCGCGAGATCGGTCATGAGTTGCATCACTTTGATCAAGCAAAGGGGAGCTAAGACATGCTAATGCACCCGCAATTTGATCCTGTTGCTATACAGCTTGGCCCGCTTGCAATCCATTGGTATGGCTTGATGTATTTGTTAGCGTTTGCTCAATTTTTGATATTGGGTCGAATGCGAGTTCAGCAAGAGCCATTCCTCAGTTTGAAGTGGAGCTTTAAGGATGTCGAGGATATTTTGTTTTGGGGTGTAGTAGGCGTCATCTTGGGCGGACGTCTTGGTTACGTCTTGTTTTATATGCCAGATTTTTATTTAAGCAATCCCCTCAACATCTTCAAGGTGTGGGAGGGCGGCATGTCATTTCATGGTGGCTTACTAGGAGTCTTGGTTGCTTTGTTATGGTTTGCTAAATCTCGCAAGCTGTCTTATTTTGTAGTGACCGATTTTGTTGCACCTTTGGTTCCATTGGGTTTAGCGTTCGGACGTTTGGGTAACTTTATTAATGGAGAGTTGTGGGGTCGGCCGAGTGATTGGCCGTGGGCAATGGTGTTCCCAGCGGTCGATCAGGTAGCGCGTCACCCCTCACAACTCTATCAATTTGCTGGTGAGGGGTTGCTGTTAGCTATTTTGCTTTGGGTATACGCAAGAAAGCCAAGAGCTCGCGGTCAGGTATCTGGTCTATTTTTGCTCGGCTATGGCGTGTGTCGTTTTATCGTGGAATTTGCCAGGGAGCCCGATGCATTCTTGGGCCTTTTGGGATTGGGTCTATCGATGGGGCAGTGGCTATCGCTACCGATGATTGGATTCGGTATTTATCTAATCGTTCGGACCTCTCGGTCGTAAAAATCGGACATTTTTCCTAAAACCTAACACGAAGTTTGGAAAGCTCGTTATCCTGTAACGATGCTAGAAAAAATTGCTCAGACTCGTCATTTATCGCGTGCGATTGGTGCGGTTAATCGCTTAGTTTCTGAGCGAGGGGAGTCTAATGCAGTTAGTATGGCTGCCGATGTAATTTTTAATTACCGTAAATTAAATGCTGAACAGCGCTCCAAGTTTTTTATGGCCTTAGCGGAGCAATTTAATATTAATGTGGAAGCCCTGACAAAAGCGACACAAAGTTTTTCTGCAGACCCAAGTGCCCGTAACTACATTCGTCTTCAAAAGATTTCGGAGTCGCCAAGACAAGAGCTTTTGCGCCGCTTAAATCGCGCCCCTGGGGGAACTGCCGCGGTTGTTGAAATGCGTCGTGATCTACTAAGCCTGCTCCACAAGAAACCTGAATTGGCTGGCTTGGACTACGACATGCGGCATTTGCTGTCATCCTGGTTTAATCCGGGCTTTCTAAAAATGCACCGAGTTGACTGGAAATCTCCTGCAGAGGTCTTGGAAAAGATCATTGCACATGAGGCAGTGCATGCGATTGATGGTTGGGATGATTTACGTCGTCGCCTTCAGCCAGACCGTCGGTGTTTTGCCTTCTTTCATCCGCAGCTGCCTGATGAGCCTCTCATCTTTGTGGAGGTTGCGTTATTACCTGAAATCCCAGTAGCAATCATGCCATTGGTTGATAAAAAATCAGCGCCTGTGGAACAAACGAATCAATATAAGGTAGCTGCCTTCTATTCCATTAGCAACTGCGAATCAGGCTTGCGTGGTGTCTCAATGGGCAATTTTTTGATTAAACGAGTTGCCGAGCAGTTGCATGCTGAGTTCCCCGGACTCAAAACCTTTGTCACTCTATCCCCGATCCCGGGTTTGATGGAGTGGATTACAGCTGGGGCGCATTTGGGAGAGGGACCAAGTGCCGATAAGATTAAGCCTGCGATTCGCAAGGCGCGTGATGAGGCTCTTGAGCTTCTTAAATTAAGCGGCACATCGTGGCCAGAGAAATTATCAAAAGCATGGCACCCAGATGCATGCAGCAAGAAAGAGAAAGAGGCATTTGAGTGCTTAACAGCCATTTATTTAGCTTGTGTAACGCCGAATCGGGATGGAAATCCAGTGGCGAAGTTTCATTTAGGCAATGGCGCCAAATTACATCAAATTAACTGGGCCGGGGATTTATCCAAAAATGGCTTACGCCAGTCTGCAGGCCTGATGGTGAACTATTTATATGACCTTGCTAGCGTTGAGGAAAATCATGAGCAGTTTGTGCATGGTGAGATTATTTATTCTAGGACTGTTGGTAGGCTCATGAACCCTTAAGGGCAAGTCATCTATAAGACTTTTAGGGGTTTAGCCCTATTTTTAGCAGTTCGATTTAGAATAATGTTCGCATTTAATTTAGACCTTATAAGAATTGAAGAGGAGACAAACAAAATGGTTTTTAGTCCAAAGACAAGAATTGCTGGCGTATTAGTTGGCTTATTAGCTGTACTGGGTATTTCTAGTACTGCCATGGCTCAAGAGTGGCCCGTTAAAACAATAACGTTTTTGAACCCATTCCCAGCCGGTGGTGGTACCGATGCATTTGCACGCCCCATAGCAGCTCAGTTGACCGAGCAGTTGGGCAAGCAGGTCATTATTGATAATCGTGGTGGTGCTGGTGGCACTGTCGGTGCATCGGTCGCTGCGAAAGCAGCTCCTGATGGCTATACCTGGTTTATTGGTGCATCCCATCACACCATTGCTCCCTCCATGTATAAAACGCTCGACTACGATATTCAGAAGAGTTTTATACCAGTTGCTCTTTTAGCCAGCGTACCGCAAGTATTGGTTGTTAACCCAGGTCGAGTCAGCGCCCGAAATCTTAAAGATTTTATAGCGCTAATGAAGAAGAATCCTGGTAAATACAACTTTGCAAGTGCTGGTAGTGGCACAGTGCATCACCTTGCTGGTGAGTTGTTCAAGATCCAAACCGGTACCTTCATTGTTCATATCCCATACCGTGGCGCCGGTCCTGCAATGAGTGATTTATTAGCAGGTCAGGTTGATCTTGAGTTTGATGGTCTTGGCACTTCAGCCCCACAAATTAATGCCGGTAAGTTGGTTGCTATTGCAGTTGCTGCTGATAAACGTAATCCTGCAATTCCGAATGTGCCAACATTTGCAGAAGCAGGTTTGCCAGATTACAAAGTATCGACTTGGTATGCCATGTTTGCTCCAGCAGGAACACCTAAACCAATCATCGACAAGATGACCGCAGAAGTTCAGAAGGCTTTGAATACACCCAAGCTAAAAGCAATTTGGACTAGCAACGGTGCGGAGACCCCTAACTTATATGGCCCAGCATTTGGTCAGTTGGTTGCGGCTGATGTCAATCGTTGGGCAGAGGTAGTTAAAAAATCAGGCGCTAAGCTCGATTAATGATTTGTTTTTGTCCGTGAGGGTTTTGTAGTGAACTTATTTGCATTATTAGAAAAAGGTTTTCCCAAGAATCGCGAAGATTGTGCACTAGAAACCCCGGACGGCTTGTATTACTCGTGGCGTGATATCGATCGCGCCACAGCTATGATGGCGAACCTCCTCAAGAGCCTTAAGTTACCTTTGGGCTCTCGAGTGGCGGTTCAGGTTGAAAAATCTCCAGAAGCCTTATTTCTTTATCTAGCCACATTACGGGCTGGCTATGTTTATTTGCCCCTGAACACTGCTTATCAAGAGTCTGAGATTCAGTACTTTATTGAAAATGCCGAGCCTGCGGTGGTTGTGTGCAGCACCAAAAACTTTTCTTGGATTTCCAAAGTCGCATTTAAGGCTGGCACTAAGAACGTATTTACCTTAGACGATAACCGCAGTGGTTCGCTGCTTGAGCGAGCATCGCATTGTGCAGATCAATTTAAGACAGTTACTAAGGCCGATGATGAGCTAGCAGCTATTTTGTATACATCGGGTACAACAGGCCGAAGTAAAGGCGCCATGTTGACCCATGGTAATTTAGGTAGCAATGCCCTGGTCTTAAACAAGTTCTGGGGATGGAAAAAGGGAGATGTACTTTTGCATGCCCTACCTATCTTTCATGTCCATGGTCTCTTTGTAGCCGCTCATGGTGCATTAATCAATGGCAGCAAAATGATTTGGTTGCCACGATTAGATACTGCACAGCTTATTAAGCACTTGCCACGCTCTACGGTAATGATGGGCGTCCCGACTTTCTATGTTCGGCT
>DENG01000109.1:24541-31946 GCA_002359975.1 Polynucleobacter sp. UBA2650 | reverse complement strand
AGCGGTCATACTATTCTTGAGCGTTATGGCATGAGTGAGACCGTGATGCTGGTCTCTAATCCCTATCAGGGGGAACGGATTGGTGGTTCAGTCGGGGTTGTGTTGCCTGGTGTTGAGGTGCGCGTGGTTGGCGACTCTGGAAAGCTCTGTGGTCCAGATGAAATCGGCGGCATTGAAGTACGTGGCCCCAATATTTTTAAGGGCTACTGGCGTATGCCCGAGAAGACCGCCGAAGAGTTTACGAACGATGGTTGGTTTAAGACCGGTGATGTCGGTCGCTGGGGTGGAGAAACAAGTGCTGGGAAGGTGCCTAATCATTATCTTTGCATCGTTGGCCGCAATAAGGATTTAATCATCTCGGGTGGGTATAACGTCTACCCCAAGGAAATCGAGAGTTTTATCGATGACATGGATGGTGTTGAAGAAAGTGCTGTGATTGGTATACCGCACAAAGATTTTGGTGAAGCGGTGATGGCTCTTGTGGTTCCTAAGCCAGGTATCAAACTAAATGGCCAGGCAATGATTGATGCGCTCAAGTTAAAGATTGCAAACTTTAAGGTGCCAAAGCGGGTAGAGATTTTAGAAAGTCTGCCACGTAACGCAATGGGCAAAGTGCAGAAAAATATACTACGTGAGCAATACAGTCATTAGGTAATCAATGCCTTGCGGGCTTCATTGAACATAAACAAAGCCAAGAACATTAGCATTACTCCAAAAACACGCTTTAACTGAACGACATTTAGCTTGCGAGCTAGTTTTGCCCCAAGCGGCGCCGTAAAGATGCTGGTAGCAACAATACAGGCTACTGCGGGTAGATAAATATAGCCAAAGGAGCCGGCTGGAAGGTCTGTGCGGCCATAGCTACCGAATACATAGCCAAGCGTCGATGCCAATGCAATCGGAAATCCCAAACCGGATGAAGTTGCCATCGCAATATGTGGTTTCACATTGCACCAGATCATGAATGGTACGGTCACAAAGGCACCGCCAGCTCCTAGCAGACTAGAGAGGGCTCCAGAAAAAGCGCCATATGAGAATAAGCCAACTTTGCCAGGGAGCTCACGCTCAGGCTTTGGCTTCTTATTGATAAACATCTGGATCGAGGTATACACAATAAAGACTGCAAAAAAGAGTGATAGCCAGCCAGTATTGAATGCATCAAAGAGCTCGCTGCCCCCTACAAAACTACCAGCAATAATTCCGGGGGTAAAACCGGTTACTAATGGCCAGTTAATCGAGCCGTGTTTGTGATGAGCCCAAATTGCAGAAAGCGAGGTAAATAAAATAGTGGTCATGCCTGTAGCAATCGCCATGTGCACGATGATCTCTTGGCTAAAGTTTTGGTGATTAAACACGATGATCATGAAGGGCACTAGAATCATCCCTCCACCAATTCCAAGTAGGCCTGCCAAGAATCCAGCGCAGGCACCACAAACCAAAAGTATGGCGATATCGGTTAGAAGCATGAAAGGATCCCCGCCTTGGGCGCTAGGCCGTCATCCTGAACCCTAAAGTTCAAGGTGGTACGGTAGCAATACTTCGGGTGCATCAAATGACCCAGGGAGTGCAAGACAAGCCCGCACTGTAGATCGATCAGACGCTCGCGCCCATACTGCAATGCCCGTTCCGTATGCTTACGCATCGGTTCAAGGAACTATTGGCCTTGGCGCACCAGGCAGGGAAAGGGTTTTCATGAGGGAGTCTACTTGCTGTTCAAGTGCAAGGACTTCCTGTTCAATTTGAATGAGGTGTTCAGGATTAACCTGAGGATTAGGGGAGGATTGAGCAATCATCTTCTGCGCCTGAATTAACTCGCCAGCTAATTTAATGGCAGCCATCATCGCAGCGCGCTCAATACTTTTATTGCCACTCGCAAGCGCTAGTTGTATTTGCTCATCCGCAAAGGCGCATGCCTCGCGCAATAAGGGTTCATGATCGCTAGTAGTAGCAAGGGTGATTTTGTGGCCAGCAAGGCTTACTTCAATGCGTTGTTGAGTCATGATCCTTATCTACAGGCGGAGTGGTATCAGTCAATAAGTTCATTTGGCGAGAATCGTTTTGCTCGGGCAAGCGCTTCAGAATATGTTCAATCCGTTTTTGGGCATCTTCGATCTTGCCTTCTAACATGATGCGATCTTGGCGCAAAGCCTCAACAGAAGAGTTCACCATCTTCATCTTCTCAGAGAGACGACGCAGGATTTGTTCTAAAGAATCGTGCGCCATGTGGATGGGGTTGATTAGTGCTTACGCCAGCTTTTTGTTCGTGGCGCCAACCATTAGATAGAAGGCGAGCGAGGAAACCAGCACATAGCAAAAGGCAAAGAACAAATTGCCAAAGAAATACTGACCAAAGAGCTCAACAAAGCCACTCAACGAAGCTGTACTCTTCTGAAAATAGAATGAGCCACTTGAAACAAGCTCACAAATTGCAATACCGCCAATAAAGGACAGTGCAAAAGCACCCAATGTCAGACCTTGCTTGTCATACTGACCCCGAAACCATTTACCAGTTAAGTACAAAGCTAGGTAGGCAGGGATGAGAGAAAAGTAAGCCATATTCATTAAAGAATTACCCATCGCCAAGTAATCAACCAGAAAGGCCTGAGCCAAGATTACTAAAAAGAGAAGAGGGCCAAATAAAAAGCCCACCATGAAGGAGATAGCCCAAGTAGCATCTGGCAGACCAAACAAAGAGGCAACATGTTGCCCCCGAGTTGCCCATAAGACCAAGGAGAAAGCGACTGCTATCACAACAGTTTGTTTGGTCGATAAATTCAACATGTACTCTCCTTAACTTAAGGGATCATTTTAGACCTAAATTAGCCCAAAAATGATTATTTCATAGCATACCGCACTCCCACAAAAAGATTGGATCCCGGGGTGTTGTAACCATATGAAAGTTGGTAATCTTTGTTGAAGATATTGTTCCAACGCCCAAACAAGGTCCAGTCTTTGGCAAACTCATAATTGCCGTATAGGTTGTAGATTGCATAGCCGCCCATATATCCTGTATTACTGAAGTCATTTCGATTGGCCTGGAGTGTACCTTCTGCTCCAAAAGCTGATTTGCTCGTTTTGTATTCTGTTCCAATATTTCCAAATTGACGAGCGCGTTTTGCTAAAACAAAACCTGTACTCTCATCAATAGGATTTTGTTGGTCAAAGGAACCTCTCAAAGAAAAATATCCCGATCTAATAGCGCCGCCGATTGATAAGCCAGTAATCTTGGCATTTGCAACGTTACTTGCGCAAGAGCTATACCCTGTGGGGCAGCCGCTACTTGAATATTGAATCAAGTTTGTAATTGTGTTGCTATAGGCAATTACACGGACATCAAACTTCTTTGTTTCATAGTGCAACCCAACCTCACTGTTTTTGCTTTTTTCAGGTTTTAAAGTGGAAACACCGTAATTTGGGTAGTAAAGATCATAAAATGATGGTGCCTTAAATCCTGTTCCGTAATTGATATTAGTTCGTAATTGTTTAGTAAAAAAATATCCATATGCAATATTTCCGGTAGTTTGAGGGCCATAGTCCGTGATATTGTCACTACGTAAACTGATATTGCCCAAATGCGATTCTCGTTTTAATTGATATGCGCCAGCAAATGAGTTAGTTGTCTGATCAAGACTTAGACCTCGACCTGAAGTTGAATAAACAGAGGCAACTTTTCGTTCTGCTACAAACTGAACTAGGTCTTTTCCAACGGTAATATCGTTTTGCCAAGTGTATATGTTTTGACGGGAATTTGTGACGGCATTGCTGGTTGGAGTTAATGCCTGTCCCAAATCATAGGATTGTGCAATTTGCAATAAACTTTTCCATTTTTCTGTAAATTGATTTTTTGAAAATACTGCATACGTACTGACATCATTAATTTGATTACCGATTGGCTTTGAACTTGAGTAGACTGGGTATTGGCCATTATTTCTGCTGGCAAATATTTGCAAACCTAATTCTTGCCCCTTTGACCATTCTTGACTTAACTTACCTGCCGCCCCAGTGCGAGTGTAGCCTATAGCTTGCGAGGTGTTGTAGTAACTACGAGAAGAATTATTTGTAGCAATGGTATTGAAACCAGCTGCATTCTCTGCAGTAGCACTCAGGGAGTATCTAATTTTTTGATCACCCGATGTGCTGCCATAAATACTCGCATCAGAAATTGAGGTGCCATAAGTACCGTAGCCAGTTGATGCACCAACCTGGATCGGCCCATCACCAGTTTTTGTGAAAATCTGGACTACTCCACCAATTGCATCTGATCCATACAAACTACTCTGTGGTCCAAAAATAATTTCAATATGATCAATGATTGATAGAGGGATTGCTTGCCAGGATGGCGAACCTGAGTTTGTTGATTGGGAGCGAACTCCATCAATCAAAACCAGGGTTTGTCCCGAGTTTGCACCTCGTAAAAACACGCTAGCAATAGCACCACTACCACCATTACTTGAGATTTCAACGCCCCGTTGCCTTTGGAGGAGCTGCACAAGACTGGTTTGTCCCGCATCAGCAATTTCTTCGGGCCCAATGTATACATAGTCAGCAAGAACATCGTTAGCACGAGTAGGGGTTCGTGTTGCAGTCACAATGACAGGATCGATTGAGTTGTTGGTATTTGCTACTAAGACATTGCTACTCTGTGCCATTGCGGGTTGAGTATGAATAAGAGTTGTTGCTAGTAAAGCAAAGACAGATAACTTAGCCACTTTTTTTAAAGACGGCCTTACTGATATGCATGAGTGCATGATGATTCCTAAGTTGTAATGCCTGCCAACCTCCCCGTTGGCGGGCGATACAGAACTCGGAATAGGGATGAGCGTCAATGTGGGCGTGTGAGGACCCTCTATTGGCGCGCGAAGGTCCCCGTTCACGAAATTCCACCTGTCTTGGCCGGTATCCGGGCTGGTGAACTTTGGGGTTTAGCCTTCCCATGTTGACTACACAGTGGCTTATCAAACCTTAGTGCCGATGAACTAGCACATTCACTTACCGTTGCGGGGGCAGCACACGTTTGGATAGTGTTTCCCGTTTAACCCCAATGCAAAGCATTCGGGCACCACGACCTAGCAATATTACCCTATTTATGACTCAGGAAAGCTCTTATTTGCTACTTTTCAAGGCTTACAATGAGGAGTTACGGTAAAGGAATTATGACCATACTCGATAAGCATCCCGAAAAGAATCTCATCCGCTTGCAGCTAAGCCAGAACATTGTTTTACAAAGCTTAGATCAAAACAGCATGGCTGAGTTAGAGGGTTCTTTGGAGATTTCTGATCTAAAGAAGTCTGAGATTTTATTGCGTCAGGGCAGCTATCAGATGGAGCAATATTTTGTGTTGGACGGGATTCTGAAACGGATTGTGTCAAGCGCCGATGCTAAAGAGATGATTCTGCGTTTTGCAATCGAGCAAGATATTGAAACGAGTTATGCAGCTTGGCGCCTTCAACGGTCAGCGCCATACAGTATTGCCTCAGTTACCAAAGCACGGGTTGCGCGTATGCCTCTGAAGAAATGGGCTGAGTTTTTGGATGCTCACCCTAAATTAAAAGAGAGTTTTGAGTTTGAGGTTATGCGCTTAATGAGCGAAATTATGGCTCATACCATCACGCTTCACATGTTGGACGCCCCTGGTCGAGTTGAGCGCTTCTTGCGCAAGTATGAGAACCTTTTTCAGGTTTTGCCCAAGAAAGAACTAGCGGCCTATCTCAATCTTTCCCCAGAAACTCTAAGTAGGCTTAAGAGTAAGCATAAAGAGCTTTTTGTATAAGTCATCAGAGTTTTAGGCCCATGAAATACGAGCTAACCCTAAGTATTTATTGGATTTTAGGGGAAATTGACGAAAGTCAATGCTGATCCACCCGCGCAGACCTAAGATTCGTCTCAGTTCAACTGAGACCCTTTTTTAAGGAGGTAATGTTGAAGACCACCAATCCCAATGAGAGAGACAAGCTTATGTTGACAGCGACCAAAGAGCATTCTGCAAACAGTACGGCAGAAGACGCCCCATTAACTGATGGTTTTCATCTGGTGATCGATGCTCTGAAAGCAAATGATATTGACACCATCTTCGGCTTGGTTGGTATTCCCATTACAGACCTTGCACGCTTGGCGCAGGCAGAGGGAATGCGATTTATTGGATTTCGTCACGAGCAACATGCCGGTAATGCAGCAGCGATCGCTGGTTACATGACTCAAAAGCCTGGCATCTGCTTAACGGTTTCTGCCCCAGGATTTTTGAATGGCTTAACCGCGCTCGCCAATGCCACCACAAATTGCTTCCCCATGATTTTGATCTCTGGCTCCAGCGAGCGCGAGATTGTGGATTTACAGCAAGGCGATTATGAAGAGATGGATCAGCTCAATGCGGCCAAACCATACGCTAAAGCTTCTTATCGTGTTAATAAAGCTGAAGACATTGCCATTGGTGTAGCGCGTGCAATTCGTGCAGCGGTATCTGGTCGTCCAGGTGGCGTTTACTTGGATCTTCCTGCCCAGCTTTTAGGTCAAAGTATTCCTGCTCAAAAGGGTAAAGAGTCTTTGTTCCGCGTCATTGATGCGGCCCCAAAGCAAATTCCTGCAGCAGACGCAGTAAAGCGCGCTATTGATGTATTGAAATCAGCCAAGCGTCCTTTAATTCTTCTAGGTAAGGGCGCGGCATATGCTCAAGCTGATCAGGAGATCAAAGATTTAGTTGAGAAGTCTGGTATTCCATATTTGCCCATGTCGATGGCCAAAGGCTTGCTGCCCGATACGCATCCACAATGCGCATCTGCAGCCCGCTCATTCGTATTGTCAGAAGCAGATACGGTCATGTTGATCGGTGCCCGTTTGAACTGGCTCTTGGCTCACGGTAAGGGCAAGACCTGGGGCAACCATTTGAAGAAATTTATTCAGATTGATATTGCACCAACTGAGATTGATAGCAACGTACCGATCGCTGCACCGGTGATTGGAGATGTTGGCTCCTGTGTTAATGAGCTTTTGAAGCAGATAGCTAGCGTTCCTAAGCCAAGTTCAGAGTGGCTTAGCGCAATTAAAGAAAAGAGCGATAAGAATATTGCGAAGATGGAGGAGACTCTTTCTAAGAACCCATCCCCAATGAACTTCCACAGTGCCTTACGCGTCATTCGGGATGTTGTGAAAGCCAATCCCGATGTAAATATCGTGAACGAAGGTGCCAATACATTGGACTACGCCAGAAGCATCGTCAATATGTATAAGCCACGCAAGCGCTTTGACTCTGGAACCTGGGGCATTATGGGTATTGGCATGGGTTATGCCATTGGTGCTGCAGTTGTCAGCAAGCAGCCTGTGATAGCGATTGAGGGCGATAGTGCTTTTGGCTTTAGCGGAATGGAGCTTGAAACCATCTGCCGTTACAACCTACCGATCATCACAGTT
>DENG01000109.1:23183-24440 GCA_002359975.1 Polynucleobacter sp. UBA2650 | reverse complement strand
GACAAGATGATGGAAGCCTTTGGCGGGGTTGGCTTTAATGCCACCACCCCACAAGAGCTGATGGATGCATTGAACCAGTCACTGGCTTCTGGTAAGCCAACGGTAATTAATGCGGTGATTGATGAAACTGCTGGAACCGAGAGCGGTCGTTTAACCAATCTAAATCCGGCATCGACAGCAACAAAGAAGTAATCTGATTAATTGATTTAGAGTCCAAAGGAGATTCAAGATGACCAAACCACTAGACGGAATTCGTATTATCGATTTCACCCACGTGCAAGCTGGACCAGCATGTACTCAGTTACTGGGCTTTTATGGTGCCGATGTAATTAAGGTTGAGCGCCCAGGATCTGGTGACGTAACACGCAGTCAATTGCGCGACATTCCAGACGCGGATGCGTTGTACTTCACCATGCTCAATGGTAATAAGCGTTCTTTAACACTTGATACCAAAACAGCTGAGGGTAAAGAGGTACTGGAGAAGTTGATCAAGGTTTCGGATGTCATGGTAGAGAACTTTGGACCAGGCGCCTTAGATCGCATGGGATTCTCATGGGAGCGCATCATGGAACTGAACCCCAAAATGATTTTGGCTTCTGTGAAAGGCTTCTCAGATGGCCACTCTTATGAAGACCTCAAGGTTTATGAGAACGTAGCTCAGTGCGCCGGTGGTGCTGCCTCAACTACTGGTTTCTGGGATGGCCCTCCAACCGTTTCAGCTGCCGCCTTGGGCGACAGCAATACTGGTATGCACTTAGCTATTGGTATTTTGACCGCATTGATGCATCGTCAGAAGACTGGTAAAGGACAAAAGGTTGCTTGCTCGATGCAAGATGCCGTATTGAACCTCTGTCGCGTGAAGTTGCGTGATCAGCAGCGTCTTGACCGTGTTGGTTACCTTGAAGAATATCCACAATATCCTCATGGCAAGTTTAGTGATGTCGTACCCCGCGGTGGTAATGCCGGCGGTGGTGGACAGCCAGGCTGGGTCTTAAAGTGCAAAGGCTGGGAGACTGATCCTAATGCCTATATTTATTTCACGATTCAGGGACATGCTTGGGAACCAATTACCAAGGCATTGGGCAAACCAGAGTGGGCGACCGATCCAGCCTACATGACTGCGCAAGCTCGTCAGGATAAAATTTTTGATATCTTTGCCACCATTGAAGATTGGTTAAAAGATAAGACCAAGTATGAGGCAGTGGACATCTTGCGTAAGTTTGATATTCCGTGCTCACCAGTGTTGTCGATGAAAGA
>DENG01000109.1:12349-23110 GCA_002359975.1 Polynucleobacter sp. UBA2650 | reverse complement strand
AAGGTAGAGGTTAAGCCATCTCCAGTATTGGGTGAGCACACCGATGAGGTCCTGACTGATTTGGGATACTCCAAAGAGCAAATTGCTCATTTGCATACCGCTAAGGCTGTGTAATTTAGCTAG
The DNA here is from genome assembly GCA_002359975.1 of Polynucleobacter sp. UBA2650. Lineage (GTDB taxonomy): Bacteria > Pseudomonadota > Gammaproteobacteria > Burkholderiales > Burkholderiaceae > Polynucleobacter. Next base: position 22,987 of record DENG01000109.1, on the reverse strand, counting down.
TTTTACTTCGGTTTTTTAAGAATGGCGCCTCAATCGGGCGCCATTTTTTTTACCACGCCTTAACGCATTTACAGGGTCAGACTGGGAAAATGTCATAGCCCATCTAGTTTCTAGCCCCTTTTCCAATTTTGGGTCAACGGCCTATTTCAGCCAATACTGGCGCTGGTAAAATGGATTTAATCAAAATTTCATACTTTTCTTAGGACTTTTTTATGGCAAAAGCACTTGAGGGGATCAAGATCCTTGATTTCACCCATGTTCAATCAGGACCAACCTGCACGCAGCTACTGGCTTGGTTTGGCGCAGACGTTATTAAGGTAGAGCGCTCGGGCGAAGGGGATGCTACACGTAATCAATTACAAGACATTCCTGATGCGGATAGTTTGTATTTCACCATGCTGAACCACAACAAGCGTTCGATCACAGTAAACACTAAAACACCTGAAGGTAAAGACATTCTGGAGCGCTTAATCAAGAAGTGCGATGTTTTAGTTGAGAACTTCGCACCCGGCGCCTTGGATCGCATGGGTTTTACTTGGGAGCATATCCAATCGCTCAATCCGGGCATGATCATGGCCTCGATCAAAGGCTTTGGCCCCGGCCCCTATGAGGACTGCAAGGTTTATGAGAACGTTGCGCAATGTGCTGGCGGCTCAGCATCCACTACAGGATTTGATGATGGCCCACCTCTAGTTACTGGCGCTCAGATTGGTGATAGCGGTACTGGTTTGCACCTTGCGTTGGGGATTGTGACCGCGCTATATCACCGTACTCATTCTGGTAAGGGTCAGAAGGTTAATGCCGCGATGCAAGATGCTGTATTAAATCTGTGTCGCGTAAAGCTACGCGATCAACAGCGCCTGGATCGTAACGGTACGATGCAAGAATATCCCCAGTTTCCCAACGGCAAGTTTGGTGATGCAGTGCCCCGTGCTGGAAATGCATCGGGCGGGGGACAGCCTGGCTGGATTCTGAAATGCAAAGGCTGGGAAACGGACCCTAATTCTTATATTTATGTTGTCGTGCAGGCAGCTGTTTGGGAGGCAATTTGTAAGGTGATTGGTCGCGAGGATTGGATTACCGATAAAGATTATGCTTCGCCAATGGCGCGCTTACCCCGTTTGATGGGTATCTTTGCAGAGATCGAGAAATGGACCATGACCTTAACCAAGTTTGAGGTGATGAATATTCTCAATAAATACGATGTGCCGTGTGGCCCGATCTTATCCATGAAAGAAATTGCGGAGGAGCCCGCACTTCGAGCAACGGGTACCGTGGTTGAGGTAGATCATCCAATCCGCGGCAAGTACCTGACCGTCGGCAATCCCATTAAGCTATCCGACAGTCCAACGGAAGTGACCCGATCGCCATTATTGGGCGAACATACCGATGAGATCTTGCAAGAGTTAGGATTTAATGTCGATCAATTGATTGATTTACGCCACAAGAAAGTAATCTAATATGCGCGTGGCTCTGATTGGTAGTCAAGACTTTGGTAAGGCAGCCCTAGAGGCATTTTTAGAGCGGGGCGATGAAGTCGTTGCTGTATTTTGTCCTCCTGATAATCCCAAGGCGACTAAGCCTGAGATCTTAAAGGAGACCGCATTAGCCCGCGGTCTTACCATGCTGCAATTTCCGAGCCTGAAAGGTCCAGAGGCTGCCCAAGCGATGCGTGATAGCAAGGCCGATATTTGCGTGATGGCTTATGTATTGCAATTTGTGCCGCAAGATTTAGTCAAGATCCCCCGCTTTGGAACTATTCAATATCACCCTTCCTTGCTGCCTAAGTATCGCGGCCCCAGTGCGATTGGATGGTCGATTGCATTGGGTGAGACCAAAACCGGCTTAACTATTTTTCGCCCCTCTGATGGTTTGGACGAGGGCGAAATCATTTTGCAAAAAGAGGCTCCGATCGGACCCGATGACACACTAGGTCAGGTTTACTTCAACCACCTTTTCCCATTAGGTATCCAAGCATTGCTAGAGGCTGCTGATTTAGTGGCAGCAGGTAAACATAAAGAGATTGTGCAAGACGAGTCACAGGCTAATTATGAAGGTTGGTTCGATCAGGCGGCGGCGCGTATTCATTGGTCAAATCATGTTAACCAGATATATAACTTGATTCGTGCCTGTAATCCGGCGCCGGGCGCATGGACTCCATTAAATGGTGAGAAGGTCCAAATCTATGATGTGCGCAAACATGTCACAGCAACTTTTGGATCAGTCAAAGGTAAGCCTGGCGAGATTGTTGAGATCGGCAATGATTCGTTTAAGGTCGCCTGTCATGGCGGTCAGATCGAGATCCTAAAAGCTAAGGTAGGTAAAGGAAGTAAGGTGTCTGGAGCAGAACTCAGCGCTTCGTTAGGATTTCAACTTGGCCAGTTCTTTGACGCCTAGCCTAGACCTCAAGATTATCAATTAAGCGCGTTTTACCTAATTTAGCAGCAGTCAAAATAACCAACTCTTCCTTGGACGCAAGGTCATCGGCATTTGGCACCAACAGATTAGTGCGTTTACGAATAGCAATATAGTCAGCAGCCCAACCTCGACCTTTTAGGGTCTCAATCACTTTTTGTTCCAATGTGATCAATTGATTTGGGGTAAGAGCTAGCGATGAAGACTGAAGCGTTTGGATCTCGTGACGAAGATTTTGTAGTGCAATCTGTAACTGCGGTGCTTCCTTACGCTCTTCGGTGGATAAAAAACTGTTACGGGAGGAGAGGGCCAAGCCGTCTTCCGCACGAATCGTTTCTCCAGCAACGATATCAACAGGTAGAGCAAATTGTTGTGCCATCTGCCGAATAATCATTAATTGTTGGTAATCTTTTTTACCAAAGACAGCCACTTTGGGTTGGACACAAGAAAAAAGTTTTAGTACAACTGTGCAAACTCCTTTAAAGAATCCAGGTCGGAACTCACCTTCCAAGATATCCCCCAATTGCTTGGGCGGGTCAACACGATACTCTTGTGGCTCGGGGTATAAAACCCGCTCGGTAGGTGCGAACAGGACATAAACCCCTTCTTTCTCTAGCTTGCTGGCATCTTCTTCGAGCGTGCGAGGGTATTTGTCAAAGTCCTCATTGGGGCCAAACTGCAAACGATTAACAAAAATACTTGCGATTACCGGATCGCCATGCTGACGAGCTATTCGGATGAGGGAAAGGTGACCCTCATGGAGGTTACCCATAGTCGGTACAAAAGAAGCCCGGTTTTGACCGCGCAAGTGATCACGCAGCTCATGGATGTCTGTAACGATTTTCATGCGCTCGGGGTATAGGCCAAGCGGACGTAGATGGGTGCGTAGGGTTCCGCTTGGGTGATCTCAATCAGTGCTTCGCGAGAGAGTTCAAGCATGGCAATAAAGTTCACCACAATCACTGGGATGCCGTTGCCAGCCTTGATGGCATCCTCAAAGAGTTCGCTGAACTCAACAAAGCGGGTGTTCTGTAAACGGCGCAAGATACGGGTCATAAAATCTCGAACCGATAATTGCTCACGGGTGATGGTGTGATGTTGATTGAGTTTGGCACGATGGAGTACATCACGCCATGCCATTTGTAGGTCTTCTAAATTAACTTCAGGCCACGTGATAGCAACGGTAGTATCGACATAGCCATGGGCTACCTGAAAATCACGACCTAACTGTGGCATACGATCTAGTTCTTGAGCGGCTAATTTCATGCGCTCGTATTCAAGCAAGCGACGAACCAACTCAGCGCGCGGGTCATCAACCTCTTCATCGCTATCTGCTTTTTTCATAGGCAATAGCATGCGTGATTTGATTTCAATCAGCATGGCAGCCATTAATAAATATTCGGCTGCGAGCTCTAAGTTGTGATGCCGAATTTGATCGATGTAACTCAAGTATTGCTGTGTTACCTCAGCCATCGGAATATCGAGCACATTGAAGTTTTGCTTACGAATTAAGTACAGCAATAGATCAAGCGGACCTTCAAACGCCTCCAGAAAGATTTCTAGGGCATCCGGTGGGATGTATAAATCGGTCGGTAATTTAAATAAGGGCTCGCCATAGAGTTTGGCGAACGCAGAACTTAAACCATCAATTTTTTCTTCGGATGGTCCATTAGAAAGAGATTCGAGCTCCTCACTCATTACTGTAAACGTAAGAACGCTGTTTAATGCGGGCTAGTTTGGTGCGTCGCATCTCTTCGGGGTTTTGAGGAGTTTTATCCCATAAGAGGGCTCGACCTTCTCGCTGCGATTGTTCGAGATGCGGTTTTTGGGCCTTGAGTTGCTCCAAAAATTGAGTGACTTGAGATTTATATTTCTTCATAAAATCAATAGGTTATGGAATAAAACAGAATCTACTACCCCCCATTATTAACGATTTTTGGATGGGGCCTTAAAGATTGAGTTTTAGTAGTTCGTCAAGCTGGGTTTGCTCAACCCGCGTCATCAAATGTTTGTAGGGTTGAATCGGCGAACTGCTCTGCAAGGGGGTTTGGATATCTTGCCATTGCATTGTTGGCACTCCCAAGAAAATCTCTACATTGGCAACGAGCTGGGGCAATACGGGCTTGAGGTAAAGGCTCAAGCAGCGGAAGGACTCGAGGATTACGCTACAAACCTCATGCAGTTGATCACTGCGGGCAGGATCTTTAGCTAGATCCCATGGTTTGTTCTCATCCACAAAGCCATTCACTAGATCAGCCAGTTCCATGACCTGGCGAATTGCTTTGGCATATTCCCGTGACTCATACAGTTCAGCAATACTTGTATTTGCATTGGTGATGGTGCTAAGAAGGGGATGAGCCATGGCGCTATCGGAGACTCGACCCTCAAAGCGTTTTACTAAAAATCCAGCGCTACGACTCGCGATATTGATGTACTTACCTAAGAGATCACTATTAACACGCGCCACAAAATCCTGCAAATTGAGATCAAGATCTTCCATGCTGGCATTTAACTTGGTCGCAAAGTAATAGCGGAACCATTCAGGATTAAGGCCTGCTTCAATCACACTATGTGCAGATATCAAGGTGCCCCGTGATTTGCTCATCTTCTCACCATCCACTGTTAAGAAGCCATGAGCAAAGATATTGGTGGGGGTACGGTAACCAGAAAAATGCAGGGTTGCCGGCCAGAATAGAGTGTGGAAATACAAAATATCTTTACCAATGAAATGGTATTGCTCAGTCTTGCTGTCAGGCTTAACCCAATCATCAAAGCTCAGACCCTTAGCCTTGCAGTACTTCAGAAAGCTGGCGTAGTAGCCAATCGGGGCATCGAGCCAGACATAAAAATATTTACCCGGTGCATCGGGGATCTCAAAGCCGAAGTAAGGCGCATCGCGTGAGATGTCCCAGTCACCCAGCTTGCTATCTCCATCAATGCCAACCCATTCTTTCATCTTATTTTTTGCTTCGCTTTGTAAGGGGGTCTTTACTTGAGTCCACTCCCTAAGAAAGGATTCGCAACGGGGGTCTGACAGCTTGAAAAAATAATGATCCGATACTTTTCGAATGGGGGTGGCGCCGCTCACCACCGAATACGGATTTTTGAGATCGGTTGGTGCATAAGTGGCGCCGCATTTTTCACAAGAATCGCCATATTGATCGGCGGCACCGCATTTTGGACAGTTACCTTTAATGAAACGATCTGGCAGAAACATTTCTTTAACGGGATCGTAGGCTTGCTCAATCGCGCGCTTCTCAATTAAACCGGCATCGCGTAATTTGAGGTAGATCTCGCGTGAGAGCATCTCATTTTCAGGGCTATCGGTGGTGTAGTAGTGATCGAAAGAAATTAAAAAGTGATCGAAGTCTCGCTTGTGCTCATGCCAGACCTTATCAATGAGCTCTTTGGGGCTGATCCCTTCTTTCTCAGCGCGCAACATGATCGGCGTGCCATGCGTATCATCGGCGCCCACATAATGGACCTCATGACCACGCATTCTCTGAAAGCGCACCCAAATATCGGTTTGTACGTATTCCACCAAATGACCAATGTGGATTTGGCCGTTGGCATAGGGCAGGGCGGAAGTGACTAGAAGTTGACGCATATTTATTTTTATCGATTCAGCAATGATTTTAGTCTGCGGTTAAAGTGATGGTCGGCAACAATGGTTAAATGATCAAAATAAGCTCAAAATAGGGTTTAGTTTGGCATCATGGAGACACAATGGCTGCAAGCGGGGAACACCCAATCACAATGAGTAATGCCTCCGTACCGGTGGTACATGAGGTGGAGATTATCGACGAGTTGGGGCGTCGCAAGCCTACGTTTATCCCCGGTGAGCGCTCTCTGACCATTTATCTCGACAAACGAGAGGTTGTCACCTTAATGACCCTGGGATCTGCTCCTGAGGCCCTGGTATTGGGCTATTTACGCAATCAACGTTTGGTGGAGTCGCCCGAAGATATCGAAAGTATCCAGGTGGATTGGGAAACCGATTCTGCGGCAGTTAAAACACGGCGAAGCACTGTCGATATCGAGGCAATCACCAGCAAACGGGTGGTGACCACTGGCTGTGGTCAGGGCACCATGTTCGGGGGCCTGATGGAAGATATGGCACAAATTCGCTTACCAGAGGGTCCTAAACTTCATCAAGCTGCGATTGTAGATCTGCTAGAGCAGATTCGGGCACATGAAACCATCTACAAAAAAGCAGGCTCAGTACACGCCTGTGCGGTGTTTGAGCGCGCCGGAGAAAAGGTGCAGCTCCTTCATCTAATCGAGGATGTTGGCCGTCATAATGCTGTGGATTCGATCTCGGGCCTGATGTGGTTGGCAAACCGTCAAGGCGATGACCTGATTTTCTTTACCACTGGCCGCCTGACCTCCGAGATGGTGATCAAGGGGGCTCAGATGGGTATTCCCTTCCTACTCACCCGTTCTGGGGTCACGCAAATGGGCTTAGAACTGGCTCGCAAGACCCACCTGACCTTACTGTCCCGCTGTTCGGGTAAGCACTTTGAGATCTATAACGCCCCAGAGCGTGTGGTTTTTCAGACAAGCTAGGCCTTTAAAGCCCCCGCTTCTGCCCAGTTGGGCATGAAAGTCTTACAATCCCGCCATGACTATTAAATCTGATCACTGGATACGGCGGATGGCAGAGGAAGGGATGATTAGCCCCTTCGAGCCTGGCCAGATCCGCACCAATGACGCCGGCCAAAAAATTGTGAGTTATGGCACCTCCAGCTATGGCTATGACATTCGCTGTGCCGACGAGTTCAAGATCTTTACGAACATCAACAGCACCATTGTTGATCCTAAGCAGTTTGATGAAAAATCGTTTGTGGATTTCAAGGGTGATGTCTGTATCATCCCGCCCAACTCCTTTGCATTGGCGCGGACAGTGGAGTATTTCAAGATCCCGCGAAGTGTCTTAACTATCTGTGTGGGTAAAAGCACCTATGCACGTTGCGGCATTATCGTGAACGTCACACCATTTGAGCCAGAGTGGGAGGGGTATGTCACCCTCGAGTTCTCAAACACGACCCCATTGCCTGCCAAAATTTATGCAGGCGAAGGGTGCGCTCAAGTACTTTTCTTCGAGAGCGATGAAGTGTGTGGCACCTCCTATAAAGACCGCGGCGGCAAATACCAAGGTCAGCACGGCGTTACTCTACCAAAGACCTAGTCATCATGAAATTTCGTTTTCCGATCATCATCATTGATGAAGACTTCCGTTCTGAAAATATTTCAGGTTCAGGCATTCGCGATTTAGCACTTGCCATTGAGGGGGAGGGGATTGAGGTGATTGGCCTCACCAGTTATGGTGATCTCACCTCGTTTGCACAACAGGCCTCACGTGCATCATGCTTTATTTTGTCGATTGATGATGAAGAGTTTGATGCAGCAATTGATGCAGACGAAAGTGATCTTCCTGCGATCAGCAATCTACGCTCCTTTGTGGTCGAGGTACGAAAGCGTAATGAAGATATTCCGATCTTCTTGTACGGTGAGACCCGGACCTCACGCCACATTCCTAACGATATCTTGCGCGAGTTACATGGCTTCATTCATATGAACGAAGATACTCCTGAGTTCGTAGCGCGCCATATTATTCGTGAGGCGAAGGTGTATTTAGATTCTTTAGCCCCTCCATTCTTTCGAGCGCTCACACACTATGCCTCAGAGGGCTCTTATTCTTGGCATTGCCCGGGACACTCGGGTGGAGTTGCTTTTCTAAAGAGTCCTGTTGGCCGGATGTTCCATCAGTTCTTTGGGGAGAACATGTTACGCGCCGATGTTTGTAATGCGGTGGAAGAGCTTGGCCAGTTACTAGACCATACGGGCCCAGTAGTAGCGAGTGAGCGCAATGCTGCCCGAATCTTTAGTGCAGACCATTTGTTCTTTGTCACCAATGGCACATCAACCTCTAACAAAATTGTCTGGCATTCGACCGTTGCCCCAGGCGACGTGGTCTTGGTAGACCGCAATTGCCATAAATCAGTGATTCATTCAATCATGATGATGGGCGCTATACCAGTGTTTCTAATGCCAACCCGGAATCATTTGGGCATTATTGGCCCCATTCCCAAAGAGGAGTTTGAGTGGGCCAACATCAAGAAGAAGATTGATGCCAACCCCTTTATTAAAGATAAGAATGTCGTACCCCGTGTATTAACCATTACACAGAGTACCTATGATGGCATTTTGTATAACGTCGAGATGATCAAGTCGATGCTCGATGGTAAGGTAGACAGCTTGCATTTTGATGAAGCGTGGTTACCACACGCCGCCTTTCATCCCTTCTATCAAGATATGCACGCTTTCGGGCAAAACCGTAAGCGCACTAAGAAGAGCATGATGTTCTCGACCCAATCAACCCATAAATTATTAGCGGGCCTCTCACAAGCCTCGCAGGTTTTAGTGCAGGATGCTGAAGAACGTAAGCTTGACCGCGATTGCTTTAATGAGGCTTATTTGATGCACACCTCAACGAGCCCACAGTACGCCATTATTGCTTCCTGTGATGTCTCGGCTGCCATGATGGATTCACCAGGCGGCACCACCTTGGTGGAAGAGTCGATTGCGGAAGCATTGGATTTTCGTAGAGCAATGCGCAAGGTGGATGATGAGTTTGGCGCTGACTGGTGGTTTAAGGTCTGGGGCCCCGATCATTTAGCGGATGAGGGTATTGGTACGCGTGAAGATTGGATCTTAGAACCCAAGGCCTATTGGCATGATTTTGGTAATCTGGCCAAGGGCTTTAATATGCTCGATCCGATTAAAGCTTCGATCGTTACTCCTGGCCTGGATATCGAAGGTAATTTTGCAGAGATTGGGATACCGGCGAGCATTGTTACCAAATATCTTGCTGAGCACGGCGTGATCGTGGAGAAGACCGGCTTATATTCGTTCTTCATTATGTTCACCATCGGCATTACAAAAGGGCGCTGGAACACCTTGGTGACCGAACTCCAGCAATTTAAAGATCACTTTGATAAGAACCAGCCCTTATGGAAGGTCTTGCCCGAGTTTGTTGCAAAACATCCACGTTACGAACGAGTAGGCCTGCAAGAGATCTCCGCACAGATTCATTCTTTTTATAAGAGCCGTGATGTAGCGCGCATGACCACGGAGATGTATTTATCCAATATGGAGCCCGCCATGATTCCGGCTGATGCATGGAGCAAGATGGCTCATAAAGACATTGATCGAGTCCCCATTGATGAGTTAGAAGGCCGAGTTACCGCAATGCTGGTAACTCCTTATCCGCCCGGCATTCCACTCCTAATCCCTGGGGAGCGTTTTAATAAATCAATCGTTGATTACTTGCGATTTGCCCGTGACTTTAATCAACAGTTCCCTGGATTTGAGACCGATATTCATGGGCTCGTGAAGAACGCTGAGGGCGATAACGGCTACTACGTAGACTGCGTTCGCACCTAGGTTGTAATACCCCAATTATTTTTTTAGCGAAGTGCGAGCGCGCTTAATCGCAGCTAGCACCTGCTTTGGAGCAGTCCCGCCGATGTGATTACGGGAGTGTACTGATCCTTTGGGGCTTAGTAAGGTGAATACATCTTTATCAATTGAGTTTGATTTAGGATTTAGGCCGCAAGCTTTAATGAGATCCGCTAGGCTTAGATCGCTCAAAGCACAATTCTTTTTGACGCATAACTTGACCGCATGCGCTACAGATTCATGGGCATCCCGAAATGGCATACCTTTTTTCACCAAGTAATCTGCGAGATCCGTTGCTGTCGCAAAACCCTCCTCGGCGGCGCTAAGCATTATTTCTTGGTTTACAGAGATTTGAGGCACCATATCGGCAAAGATTTGCAAGGTCTGCGCTATCGTGTCCACTGCATCAAATAAAGGCTCTTTATCTTCTTGATTGTCTTTGTTGTACGCTAAAGGCTGACCCTTCATTAAGGTGAGTAACGCTATCAGATCACCATTGACCCGACCTGTTTTACCGCGAGCCAGTTCGGGAACATCAGGATTCTTCTTTTGCGGCATGATGGAGCTACCCGTACAAAAACGATCTGGCAGATCAATAAAGCCAAAGCGGGGACTAAGCCACAAAATGAGTTCTTCAGATAGGCGTGATACGTGCATCATGAACATTGCAGCCGCTGCACAAAACTCGATTGCAAAATCACGGTCAGAGACTGCATCAAGTGAGTTCTGGCACACACCTTCAAAACCAAGCGTTTTGGCAAC
>DENG01000109.1:11358-12240 GCA_002359975.1 Polynucleobacter sp. UBA2650 | reverse complement strand
GTCAGACGTTGCGCATCGCGGGTAAACATTTCGTAATAGGCCATTAGATGATGACCAAACGTAACCGGTTGCGCCACTTGTAAATGGGTATGGCCCGGCATGATGGTGGCCGCATGCTTTTCTGCTTGATCGAGCAAAGCAGTACGTAAGCGCTTGAGATCTACCAGAATCTGATCTATCTCAGTACGAAGCCATAATCGAATATCGGTTGCCACTTGATCATTGCGTGAGCGACCAGTATGTAAACGCTTGCCAGCATCACCAATGAGTTTGGTAAGGCGAGCCTCAATATTGAGATGGACATCCTCCAGGGCTAATTGCCAATCAAACTTACCTGCAAGAATCTCCTTCTCAATTTGTGCCATCCCTTTTTGAATAGCTAGAAAGTCAGCTTTAGAGATAATTTTTTGAGCGGCCAGCATCTCGGCATGGGCTAGTGAGCCTGCGATATCTACTAAGGCTAGACGTTGATCGAAGTGCAGGGATGAGGTATAGGTTTGCACGAGGGCGGCGACCGGTTCTGCAAAGCGGCCAGACCACGCTTTGGACTTATTGGCTAAAGAATTTTTAGGTGAGCTCATAAACACAGTATATTGTGTGCAGTAATGATTCATTTTAATTCTTAAGTCGTCCTTATGAGCCCAAAGCGTTTAATAATTGCCTCCCGAGAGAGCCGGCTTGCAATGTGGCAAGCTGAACACGTCCAAGATTGCCTGCGCAAGCTATATCCAGACTGCGATGTCCGTATCTTAGGAATGACCACCAAGGGGGATCAAATCCTAGATCGAGCCCTTTCCAAAGTCGGGGGAAAGGGTCTCTTTGTGAAAGAGCTAGAGACCGCCCTAGAGGATGGCCGAGCTGACCTAGCAGTCCACTCCCTCA
>DENG01000109.1:0-11327 GCA_002359975.1 Polynucleobacter sp. UBA2650 | reverse complement strand
ATCCAATGACTACGCTAGCCTAGCGGAGCTACCACCAGGGTCGGTGGTTGGAACATCCAGTTTGCGGCGCGAAGCGATTATTCGGAGCAATTACCCCCAACTCAAGGTAGAACCATTGCGCGGCAATTTAGATACGCGCATGGCAAAACTCGATCGTGGCGAGTACCAAGCCATTATTTTGGCAGCCGCTGGCTTAAAGCGCTTAGGTATGAGTGCTCGTATCAAAGCATTATTACCTTTTGATCCCCACACCCCCGCCGCAGGGCAGGGCGCCTTAGGCATTGAGACCTTAAGCGCTCACCCTGAGGTGAAAGCGTGGTTAGCGCCCTTAAACGATTTACCAACCGCTTTAGCTGTAACAGCTGAACGTGCGGTTTCCCGCAAACTTGGCGGCTCGTGTGAGGTGCCATTGGCTGCCCATGCCCAGTGGAAATCTGCCAACGAGATGAGCTTACGTTCCTATGTTGCTAGTACGGATGGGAGTCAGATCTGTTTAGCAACTGGCGAGCGAACGATTGCCTCCTATGACGAGGCCGAGGCTTTTGGACTCGCGATTGCCGATGATCTATTGGCTAAAGGTGCTGCCGCCTTATTACCGCAATAGGATTTGGGATGGCTAGCGATCCAGCCATTATTGTTACTCGACCCAGTGGTCAAGCGAGACGATTAATCGAGTTAATCCGGGGCGGTGCTCAGACTCAAGCAATTGCAGTAAATGTGCTTGGCCTGCCCCTGCTCACCATTGTTCCTAAAAATGATTCAGGGACTGTTACTGCAATATCAAAGGCACTTAGAAACGCCAAACTTATCATCTTTGTAAGCCCTAATGCCATAGAGTGCACCATGCGCTCCATTACAGATGCGGGAATGGTCTGGGGCGATCTGGTCAATGCGCAAACACGGGTCGGGGTCGTTGGAAGCAGTAGCCGTGATGCGCTATTGCGACATGGGGTTGAGGCTGGTGCGATTGTGATGCCGGCCAACGCCAGTCAATCGGATTCAGAGGGCTTATGGAGAGCCCTCCAAAACCATATTCAGGATTGGCAGGCTTATTCAGTAGTGATACTGAAAGGTGAGGGTGGGCGTGAGTCCTTATTGGATCATTTGCAAGCCGCAGGTGCCGCAGTAGAGGCCTTATCGATCTATACCCGTATCCCTTTAGATTCTTCGAGTAATCAGTGGCAAGCAGTTCAGGGACTCGATGCAAATACAAGTCTCTGGTTGTTAACTTCATCGGAGGCAGTGCGTCATCTTGGAACCATTCTTCCATCTTTTGCAGAGAGTCATGCTCTTTGCTCTCATCCTAATATTGCAAAGGTTGCTAAGGAGATTGGCTTTACTGAGGTAGCAGTGTGTGATCCAGGTGATGAGTCTATTGCCCAAGCTGCTTTAGTTTGGCTTGGAGAGCAGGTAAAAAAATCTCCATTACCAAAAGCGGGTGGCCATTGAGCTGATAAAGGGTGCGGCGAGCCCATACCCGTTTGGGCAAATCTTTAAAGCGTCTCTGGCATGCTTTCCATTCAGGATGATGATGATCTAAGCGAACAATCTCGCGTACTGGACGAAAACGACCGCGTAAATCCTTTGCAAATAAAACTGCACCCAGAGGTTTATGCCCTAGCTTAAGAATGCGATGGTTGGTACCAATCGAGCTGCTAATCGGTAATACGCTTCTGGCCACAATGATGGGCTCACCTTGATCACATAAAACAACCTCCCGAATACGAGAGCGAGATAGGGGGCGCCTAAAGAATGACTTCTCGGAGGAGACTAGATTTTGTCTACAGTCTGCCAGAATGCGGAGTTCCAAATGTTCGTCTTGCTTGTAACGAAGTGTGGATTCTAATTTGCGGGTAAGAGAGCCCGTGTCACTCAGCCAGTCTTGTAAGAACAATGGTGCACCCAAGGGTGCACCATTTTCAATGACCTGCCAGCACGATGGAGAGCGAGACTTCCGCTGCAACATAGAAGGCTAAGAGTTAGTGTTTGCTATTAGCGTTCTGAAACGAACCCGAACGTGAACCCGAACGGGGGCTAAAGCGCGCATTGGAACCACCCGGACGACCTTGACCTGCAAATTTAGGCTTGCCGCGTTTTGCACCGGCACCAGGGCGATGGTTTGGCTTATTAAAGCTCGGTTTATTTTGAGGCTCTAAACCAGCGATCTCAGCAGCGGCCATAGGCTGTTGCGTAAAGCGTTCAATCGCCTTGATCTTAACTCTATCGCGATGCTCTGCAAGCGTAATGGCAATACCATTTCGTCCAGCGCGGCCGGTACGACCAATGCGGTGGGTATAGTCTTCGGGTTTCATGGGTAAGCCAAAATTAATGACGTGACTAATGCGGGGTACATCAATACCGCGTGCTGCCACATCGGTAGCGACCAAGATTCGAGTCTGTCCTTTACGTAAAGAATCAAGACGACGATTGCGAACTGCTTGAGGCATTGCACCATGCAAGGCGCTGGCTTGATAGCCATTGGCACGCAAGCTATCAGCAATCTTTTCACTCTCGATTTGGGTGCTAGCAAACACAACCGCTTGATCAAGATCGGGATCCGACAAGAGATGCTCTAACAAGCGATGCTTATGCGCCATATTGTCAGCCCAATGCAGTTTCTGAGAGATATTGGCATGCGCTTCACCAGCATGTGCAAGCTCAATGCGACCCGCATCTTTGGTGAGATTAGAAGCCAAACTCATAATGCGTGGGGCAAAGGTAGCTGAGAACATCAAGGTTTGTGTACGTTGTTTGCAACGCTCATCAATTGCCTCAAGATCTTCAGCAAAGCCAAGGTCTAGCATGCGATCGGCTTCGTCAACAACGAGGCATTCCACTTGGTCTAAACGAATGGCTCGAGTATTGAAGAGATCCAATAAGCGGCCTGGTGTGGCAACCACTAAGCTAGCTCCTTTGATTGCCTGGATTTGTTTGCCATATGGCATACCGCCCATAATGGTCGCAATGCGCAGACCTTTGATGCCACGAGCCAGATTAATAGCATCGGCTGATACCTGTTGGGCTAGTTCGCGGGTTGGGCAGAGCACTAAAATTTTGGGCTGTGCACGTCCTGGAACGGGACTGCCATTTGGGTTGGCAATAAACAGTTTATTGAGTAATGGAAGAAGAAAGGCAGCGGTTTTGCCGCTTCCGGTTTGGCTGCTAACGAGCCAGTCACCACCGGCCAAGGTCGCAGGAATAACCTGAGCTTGGACAGGGGTCGCTTGGGTATAACCTAGGGCTTCGATGTTTTTAAGGATCGGACTTGCTAGGTTAAAAGACTCAAAAGATGAGTTAGGTACTACAGCAGAATTTGACATGCAATTACACATCCCCATCGGGGATGTCTCCGGTTGTGCGCCAGGGTAAAAAGGCGCGATGGTCTAGGGCATCGACCATCAGACAAGCGGCAGCGGGGTAAAAAACCAATCGCTGAAAAATGTAAATTGCTGGGGGCGATGTTTCAAAAAGCTCTCCATTATGACATGGTTCCTGTTTATGATCTAGTCATGGATTATTGGATCAACTGGGAGCAGCTGGGAATTGTGCATTTGCCCAGCTTTATTTTGGGCACAATCGCCATTGTTTTGCTTCCTGGGCCTAACTCCTTATATGTTTTGACCACAGCCTCCCAGTCCGGCTGGCGCCCTGGAGTTTGGGCGTCTTTGGGTATTGTGGCGGGCGATTCGGTGTTGATCTTGGCCGTGGTATTGGGTGCTGCATCGCTGTTACACAGTTCGCCGACCTTATTTATGGTTCTGCGCTTAGTGGGCGCCGTTTACTTGCTATGGATTGGTTGGGGTTTAATCCAAATTGCATGGCAACGCTATTGGGGAAGAGAGCAAATTAAGGCCACATCCATGGGTGGTCGTTTATTGCAGATGCACCCTTTTATTGCGGCTTTGGGTTTATCTCTAACCAATCCGAAGGCTATCTTCTTCTTCATTTCTTTTTTTACTCAATTTGTAGATCCTGCCTTTACTAACCCTGCGGTCAGTTTTCTGTTCTTAGCGATCATCTTGCAAGTTATTAGCATTACGTATTTAACTAGCCTGATTTTGGCTGGACAAGGTTTGGTGGGGATCTTTAGGCGTCACCCTCGATGGACCGCAACATTGTGGTTTGTTGTTGGTCTACTTTTCTGTGCTTTTGCAGTACGCTTAGTATTGAGTGATCAAGTTGTTTTCTAGATAAGGAATTGCGTTATGTCAGATGGAGTTCAGCAGGCTATATTAGGTGGAGGCTGTTTTTGGTGTCTTGAGGCTGTCTATCAGCAGGTCAAGGGTGTTGAGAGGGTTGTTTCAGGATATGCGGGAGGACATGTGCCCAATCCTGACTACGAAACTGTTTGCGCAGAGACTACCGGCCACGCTGAAGTAGTGCAGTTGCAGTTTGATCCCCGCATCGTAAGTTACCGGCAGATCCTAGAAATCTTTTTTGTGATTCATGATCCAACGACCCTGAACTATCAGGGGAACGATGTTGGTGCTCGCTATCGCTCCGTTATCTTCACCCTTGATGATGAGCAAATGCATGTGGCGAAAGAGCTAGTTTCTGAACTAAGCCAGGGCAAACACTTTAGCCGTCCGCTTGTGACCGAGATAAAGGCTGCCCCGACCTTTTATCCAGCAGAAGACTATCACCAGAACTATTTTCAGACCCACCCCTTCCAAGGCTACTGCATGGCAGTAGTAGGACCTAAGGTCAGTAAATTTAAGAAAACATTCCAAATGCTAATTCGATAAAAACGCTTAGGATTTGTTTAAGGCGCTAATCGAGCAATTTGCCAACCCGAACCATCGCGGGCATAGAGAATGCGATCGTGTAAACGCGATGGACGGCCTTGCCAAAACTCGATACTGCTGGGCTTGAGACGATAGCCACCCCAATGAGGTGGGCGTTTTGGGTTGTCACCAAATTGTTTCTGAAAGCGTAATTCTTCCTGTTCTAAAAAGGCACGACTCTCAATCACTTTGCTTTGGGGTGATGCCCAAGCCCCAATACGAGACGCAGGCGGACGTTGGAGATAGTATTCGTCGCTCTCGGTAGAGCTTAGTTTTGTAACATCCCCATTGATCCGCACCTGACGCTCTAGTTCATGCCAATGAAAGAGCAAGGAAGCCTGGGGGCGCTCAGCCAATTCCTTACCCTTTTGACTTTCATAGTTAGTGAAGAAACAAAAATCTCCTTGGCTTAAGCCTTTTAAAAGGACTACCCGAGCGGATGGCGTGCCGGTTGCATTGGCAGTTGCTAGAACCATGGCATTGGGTTCAGGGCACTCCGCACGAGTTGCTTGGGCAAACCAGGTCTCAAATAAGGCAATTGGATCTTTAGGCACATCCTCTTCAGATAACTGCCCTAGGGTATAGTTTTTGCGCAAAGCGGCTAGGGATTGAGAAGTTTCATTCATGGATTGAGTATAAAGAGAGCTTATGGTGAACGAAAGAGTAAATCAGAACAAGGAGGCAGAGATGCCCGAGCGTCGGTTTGCGGGGGTGGCCAGGCTTTATGGTGAAGACGCTTACCGAAAGTTTACGCAAGCTACTGCAGTGGTGATAGGTCTTGGGGGGGTTGGTTCCTGGGCGGCAGAAGCCTTAGCTCGCTCAGCGATTGGGCACTT
Source organism: Polynucleobacter sp. UBA2650 (assembly GCA_002359975.1). Lineage (GTDB taxonomy): Bacteria > Pseudomonadota > Gammaproteobacteria > Burkholderiales > Burkholderiaceae > Polynucleobacter. The sequence continues at coordinate 5,707 of DENG01000109.1, read as the reverse complement.
GGTGTTGATTGATCTTGATCACATTGCGCCAAGTAATATCAATCGACAGTTGCATGCCATGGAAGGAGAGTTTGGCAAGGCAAAAGTAGATGCCATGGCTGAGCGGATCCGCAAAATTAATCCAGCTATTCGGCTAACGACACATGATGTTTTTCTGGCTGAGGGCAATTTGGCGGAGTTGATACCAGAGGGCTCTTATGTAGTAGATGCCTGCGATGATGTTCCTGCAAAGGTCGCCTTAGCCCACTATTGCAGATCATTGCAAATTGGCTTGGTGATGTGCGGTGGCGCGGGAGGCAAGGTCAACCCCAGCTTCGTCAGCGCAGCCGATTTAGCTAAAACGGTTCAAGACCCATTTCTGGCAAAAATAAGGGCAGACTTACGTAAAAACCATTCATTTAGTAGGGACTTAAAGCAGCCGATGGGTATTCGGGCGGTTTACTCCCATGAGCCAAGGCTGGGCGCGGGCAATGGGGGCTTGGCCTGCTCTGGCTATGGCTCTGCGGTGAGTGTAACGGCAACATTTGGCTTTGTTGCGGCTGCTGAACTCCTCGCCCTTATAGCCAAGGGCTCTTAAGCAAGATTTTGCTAAACTCCTGTTTTACTTGGAAATATGTTTCAAGTAATAAATCTGTCAACGGTTCTCTTTCGAGAGGCGTTGAGGGAATAAGCTTTAATAAGAGCCATTTGTAGCTACACTGGTTTGAATTAAGGTGGTTGTAAAGAAATCCGTAGGAGACTACGTTTATTAATTTAATTTTGGAGTTTTACATGAAAAAGATCGTCGCTATGTTAGTTGCTGGTTTGTTCTCTGCTGGTGTTTTCGCTCAAGCTGCTCCAGCTAAGAAAGAAGAGCCAAAGAAAGATGCTGCTAAGCCAGCTGCTGCTGCTCCTGCTGCTAAGCCAGCTGAGAAGAAGTAATTCTCTCACTTGCTTGAAGAAACCCCAGCTTGCTGGGGTTTTTTTTCGTCCATAATTTTCAAAACATACTAGGGCTATCCCTGTAAGAATTTTCTGATTTTTCTGTAGTCCATCTATTTCTCTTGTTTCATTAGTTCTTGATATCAAAGTTATTTGATAAAAACAACTTTGTATAAATCTAACTCCTAATACTTTTATAGGTTTTAGATGCTGGTTCAATCTCTTTTGTCTCCCTAGACTTTCATTCGTTGGCGAATTGCCATCGCAAGAATGAAAGGAGTTCTCATTGGAGAATAAAGAGCATGGATTAAAGCGGCACCTCAAGGCTAGACACATTCGTTTAATGGCTTTAGGTTCTACGATTGGTGTCGGATTATTTTTAGGATCCGCTACGGCAATCCAAATTGCAGGCCCCTCAATTTTGTTAGCTTACTTATTGGCTGGAATGGTTGCCTTTGTGGTGCTGCGCACCTTGGGTGAGATGGCAGTGCATGAACCGGTTGCAGGTTCATTTGCTAGTTATGCCAGCACGTATGTGAGCCCACTCACTGGGTATATGGTGGGATGGGGCTATTGGACCTATTGGGTTGTTGTGGCTATTGCAGAAGTTACCGCAGTTGGTATTTACATGGGAATGTGGTTCCCAGATATCCCGCAATGGATTTGGGCTCTGTCTTCCATCATCTTGATGGGCTTAATCAATATGATTGCTGTGAAGGTTTTTGGTGAGTTTGAGTTTTGGTTTGCGCTCATCAAAATTGTTGCGATTGTATTGATGATTGTCTTAGGTGGTGCAGTCATTTTTCTGGGATTTACCAATGATTGGGTGCCAATGGGTCTCAGTAATTTGTGGCAACACGGCGGTTTCTTTCCCAATGGCTTTAGTGGCTTGTTGCTGTCATTGCATATGGTCTTATTTGCCTATGTAGGTATTGAGATGATTGGCCTTTCTGCAGGCGAGGCACAAAACCCTAAGCAAACAATCCCCATGGCGATTGACTCATTAACGTGGCGCATCCTCATTTTTTATCTAGGCGCATTACTAGTCATTCTGGCAATCTTCCCGTGGAACGAAGTGGGTCAGCAGGGCAGCCCTTTTGTTGCGATGTTTGAGCGAATTGGTTTACGAGAAGCGGCTGGCGTTATTAATTTTGTCGTGATTACTGCCGCACTCTCTTCTTGCAATGCCGGTATTTTTAGTGGCGGTCGGTTGTTATGGGCTTTATCTGCTAATGGCTATGCACCAAGACGCTTTGCCTATTTGTCCAACAATGGTGTACCGCATCGCGCAGTGATTGGGACAGTGTGCGTGCCCATGATTGGCGTGATTCTCAACTATTTTGTTCCGGACAAAGCCTTTCATTACATGATGGCAGCCGTGACCTTTGTTGGACTGATGGTGTGGATTGCCATTTTATTTACTCACTACCGCTTTCGATCTTCTCTGTCAACAAAGCAGCTATCAGAGTTAACGTATCGCGCCCCATGGTGGCCGTATTCCAGTTGGTTTGCACTAGGGTTCATATTCATGGTGATTGTGTTGATGAGTTTTCATGAAGATGCCCGCATCGCCTTAATCGTTGGACCAATCTTATTAGCTTTGTATATGGTCTTGTATTACGTTTTTGGCTTGGATAAAAAACAGAAATTTCAATTAGGAGAACAAAAATGATTATTGGTATACCAAAAGAAATTAAAAATAATGAGTTTCGGGTTGGCTTGACCCCCAGTCTTGTCAATGGTCTTTGTAAACAAGGTCATACGGTGATCGTACAAAGTGGAGCAGGCGCTCAGATTGGATTTGGGAATCTGTCCTATCAAGAGGCGGGCGCAGAATTATCCGATAGCGCAAAAGATATCTTTGCACGCGCTGACATGATTGTGAAAGTCAAGGAGCCACAAATACATGAGTGCGCATTACTGCGCGAAGACCAAATCTTGTTTACCTATTTACACTTGGCACCCGATCCAGAGCAGACTAAGGCTCTCATGGACTCCGGAGCAATTTGTATAGCGTATGAGACCGTGACCTCTGCTCATGGCACTTTACCTTTATTGGCTCCTATGAGCGAGGTCGCAGGTAGGATGTCGATTCAGGCGGCGGCCACCCATTTAGAGCGATCCAGAGGGGGTCCTGGGATATTGATGGGTGGAATTCCGGGGGTGAGCCCCGCAAAGGTGTTGATCTTGGGGGCAGGCGTGGTTGGACGAAATGCATTGCAAATTGCCTTAGGTATGGGAGCGCAGGTCAGCATCATGGATCGCGATCTTGAGCGCTTACGCCAAATTGATGCGCTTTATGGCAATCGAGTGCGTACGGTGTTCTCGAACGCGATGAGTATTGAAGCTGCAGTGAAAGATACCGATGTGGTGATTGGATCTGTTTTATTACCCGGCGGATCTGCGCCGAAGTTACTTAGTAAGGCCATGATCCAGACGATGCGACCCGGTTCAGTGGTTGTCGATGTGGCGATTGATCAAGGGGGTTGCTTTGAAACATCATTACCGACAACCCATGCAGAGCCGACATATATGGTCGACGGAGTGATTCATTATTGTGTGGCCAATATGCCCGGTGCGGTCGCGCGCACTTCTACGATTGGCTTAACCAATGCAACGTATCCCTTCATTGAGCAAATAGCCGCGCATGGAGTAATCAAAGCAATGCAGTTCAATCCACATCTTAAAAATGGCTTGAGTGTCTTTAAGGGGCATCTCACTTCTGCCCCGGTTGCGAAGGCACAGAAGTTAAATTACATCGCTGCCGATGAGGCGATCAGCAGCTTGTATTCAGCTGAGATCTGTAACTAAAGAGGCCAGTGTTTCATGAGGGAGGGTTTCGACATGCATGGGGTAGCCCTTGTGGTCGCAACCCACCATCATCTGCGCACCTGCTTTCAAAGCCTCTTTCATGGCGACTGAAACGGGTATCCGTAAGAAGTGAACTGCTGAAGTTTTCTCAGACGTAGTTCTTTCTAAATCTTCATCCGCTAGCGCATACACCCGTGGCTGACCTTCGACCTCAATGAAGATGCGATCCTCAACCCCAACTAGTTTGCTCAGAGCAATCTTGCGGTCTGCCTCGTTGGGGTATTCAATCATCATCGTGACTTTGAAATCAGAGCCACCCGGTACCATGGGGTTATAGGCGTCAAGTTCATCTTGAATACCTTCTTCTTCAAAGGTTTTCTCGACTCGCAGCATTTCTTGGATTTGATAACGCATCAAGAACTCATTCTCAAAAATGAGAGTGAGGTGCTCGCCTAAGTGCACGGTACGTAATTTGCGCTCTGCAATTGCCCGTTGCCGCATTTCAGGGCGAGCCTTGTGATAAGCCTCAAGACTTAGTAAGCTGTCGATCGTAATTTTTCCCATACCTATTGATCCTGTATTCATCCTGTTTTCAAATTGAAGCGATTAAAGTCCGTAGGCTTTTGCCATTAGGGTTAAAGGATGTGCCATCGCTACTTTTGGTAGTCCTAGCTCATCCATGCCTTGAGCAATATGATGGCCAGCGAGTTGGCAGTCTGAACTAATGTAATTGGGAGACTCTTCTGCCATGCTTCTAAATACTGGCCGACCAATTTTCATCGCCATCGTATGGAATTCTTTCTTGACGCCCCAGGTGCCCGAGTGTCCAGAGCAACGCTCTACGACATTCACTTCAGTACCAGGAATGAGCTTGAGAGCCTCAGCAGTTTTCTGGCCAACATTTTGTACGCGTGAGTGGCACGCAACGTGGTAACTAACATGACCCAATTCTTCCTTAAAGTCTTGGTTCAAGAGACCATCTTTGCTGCGTGCAATGAAGTACTCAAAGGGATCCCACATCGCCTCCTTGACTGCTTGTACATCAGCATCCTCAGGAAACATGAGCGGCAATTCTTGTTTAAACATCAAGGTACACGAAGGAATTGGGGTCACGATTGCATAGCCCTCACGTGCTAACTTAGCAAGCTTAGGAATATTGATTTCTTTATTTGCTTTTACAGATTCGAGATCCCCCAACTCTAATTTGGGCATACCGCAACACGCTTCTTTATCAACCAATGCATACGGAATCTGATTGTGATTGAGGATCTTGATGAGGTCTTGCCCAATCCCAGGTTCGTTGTAGTTGATGTAGCAGGTTGCATAGATCGCCACTTTACCGGGAGTGCGTTGACCGTCTTTCACAGCGTGAGCGGCAGACGCCTTTGCAAGTTGTGGAAAAGTCTTGGAAGCGTATTCTGGAATCCAGGCTTTTTTATCAACACCCAAAGCACCTTCCATCGCTAAGCGCGCAACCCCAGTGCTGTTCAATGCATTAACCGCTTGAGTCACGATAGGAATACCAGCGAAGTGTCCGAGTGCGTCCGTAGAGGATAAAAATTTATCGCGCAGACTCGATTTACCTTCTTTGAAATGAACCGCCTTAGCGCGTAGCATCAAATGGGGGAAATCAATATTCCAAGGATGTGGCGGTGTGTAAGGACACTTGGTCATGTAACACACATCACAGAGATAACATTGATCAACCACCTGTTGATAGTCAGCCTTGGCAACGCCGGCAACTTCACCATCTTCCGTAGCATCAACCAAATCAAAAAGGGCTGGGAAGGAGCCACATAAGTTCACGCAACGACGGCAGCCGTGGCAGAGATCAAATACCCGCTCCATCTCCGCTTCCAGTTTCTCGGTGTTATAAAAGTCGGGATTGGTCCAATCCAAGGGGTGCCGGGTTGGGGCTTCCAGGTTACCTTCACGTAAAGTCATGGGTTTACTTTCAACAGAAAAATTAGGATGA
>DENG01000119.1:1808-5140 GCA_002359975.1 Polynucleobacter sp. UBA2650 | reverse complement strand
CTGATTGTTGCCGCGCTTGAGGCCGGCCAAATGAAAGAGCTTGAACTCTGCGCAATTGAGAACCAACTCGATGTCTTGGTTGAGGTACACGATGGTCTTGAACTTGAAGCGGCCTTAGAGTTAAAAACCGCTCTTTTAGGTATCAATAATCGGAATCTCAAAACCTTTGAAGTTAGCTTGCAAACCACCCTTGATTTACTGCCTTCAATCCCCAAAGAAAAGCTGGTGATCACTGAGTCTGGAATTCTTCGTTCTGCCGACGTAAAAACGATGCGTGATGCTGGTGTTAATACCTTCTTAATTGGTGAAGCTTTTATGCGTGCTGCCAATCCAGGTAAAGCACTTGCTGATTTATTTCAGTAATAACTCAGACGTTAAATAAGAAGTTCAGTACGTCGCCATCTTTGACGATGTACTCTTTGCCCTCGGCACGCATCTTGCCAGCTTCTTTAGCGCCCTGCTCACCTTTGAGCTGAACGAAATCTTCGTAAGCAATGGTCTGTGCACGTATGAAGCCGCGCTCAAAGTCCGTATGGATCACACCGGCTGCCTGTGGCGCCGTATCGCCAATATGAATAGTCCAAGCCCTAACCTCTTTAACGCCCGCAGTAAAGTAAGTTTGCAGGCCCAATAAACTGTAACCCGCTCGAATAACGCGATTTAATCCGGGCTCGCTCATTCCCAAGTCTGCTAAGAAGGCATTTTTATCAGCATCATCCAAATCTGCAATTTCAGCTTCAATCGCTGCGCAAACCGCTACAACCGGAGAGTTCTCTTTCGCTGCATGCTGCCTGACGGCTTCGAGATGGGGATTATTTTCAAAGCCATCTTCTTTCACATTGGCCACATACATCGCTGGCTTTGCGGTAATTAAACAAAATGGTTTGAGAATCGCCTGCTCTTCTTTGCTTAAACTTAGACTGCGAACTGGTAAAGCCTGATCGAGTTGCGTCTGAACTTTGGTGAGTACTGCAACAAGAGCAGCGGCTTCTTTATCATTTCCAGACTTAGCCGCCTTGGTATAGCGCTGAAGGGCTTTCTCAACCGTTCCCAAATCAGCCAAGGCCAGCTCGGTATCGATCACTCCAATATCCGCCAGAGGGTCAATCTTCCCAGCCACATGGATGACATTAGCATCTTCAAAACAACGTACCACATGCGCAATGGCATCGGTCTCCCGAATATTAGCCAAGAATTGATTACCTAAACCTTCACCCTTAGAGGCTCCAGCAACTAGGCCCGCAATATCCACAAACTCGACCGTAGCGGGGACAATTTTCTCGGGATGCACAATCTCAGCCAAAGCTTCAAGCCGGGGATCCGGCACCTCCACCATGCCCACATTGGGCTCAATGGTACAAAAGGGGTAATTTTCAGCTGCAATCCCAGCTTTAGTCAGGGCATTAAACAGGGTAGATTTACCTACATTGGGTAGGCCGACGATTCCGCATTTGAGTGACATGTCGCCATTGTAAATGGGCTCGATTCGATATCATCATGGTATGTCTATTCAAACCCAAAATAGCCCCAAATCAATCAATTCAAGAAAAGCCCAAAACGGTGCCGATTTTTGCGTTGTTGGTGGCGGTATTGTGGGTAAAGCTAGTGCATTAGGGTTGGCGCAGTTAGGCTACTCCGTAATTCAAATTGCTCCTGATCTAGATAAAAATATGACGCCCCCAACAAAGAACTTCGGGCAACGTATCTATGCAATCGCGCCGAGCACCAAACGTCTACTGACAGAACTCAATATTTGGCATGCCCTGGATCATGATCGGATTCAGGCTGTAAGAGATATGCGCATCTTTGGCGATCGTGGACAGCCCAAGGATCAATTGCACTTTTCTGCTTTTGAGGTAGGGCGTCCTGAGTTGGCGTGGATCATTGAAGCCGACTTAATTGAAGCCACCCTTGATCAGGCAATTCGTTTTCACAAACAAATTATCAATATCAATGCCAGCGTCACCGATATTCGACTTGAGAAAGATAAAAATCCTATCCTCGTTCTTAATCAGGGCGAAGAGATTGTGTCGCAATTAATCCTTGCGGCTGATGGTGCTCGCTCACCATTACGCTCGGCCATTGGCATTAACGCCTTGGAGGATGACTATCAGCAAATGGCTGTGGTTGCTAACTTTAGCTGCTCACAGCCTCATCTTGAAACTGCCTATCAGTGGTTTTTGCCCGAAGGTAATATCTTGGCCTTACTTCCACTGCCCTCTCAACAAGTTTCAATGGTTTGGTCATGCTCGCCGGAATATGCTAGCCATCTCCTTCGACTCACTCCTGAAGCATGGTTAACACTTTTACAAGAGCAATCTGCTGGGGCGATTGAAAAGGCATTAGGTACTCTGCAATTGCAATCTACACCAGCGAGCTTCCCCCTCAAGCGCCTTAAGTCTCAAGGTCTGATTGGGCCACAATATGATCCAAAGGTCATTTTGCTGGGAGATGCCGCACACGTCATGCACCCTCTGGCTGGGCAAGGTCTAAACCTGGGGCTACGGGATGTAGCAAATATGTTGGAGGTGTTCAAAAACAAAGAAGGGTTTAGGGTGCTTGCTGATCGTGTCTTACTGCGTCGCTACGAGCGTCAACGCGAGGGGGATACCAGCTCTCTTCTTTGGCTTACAGATCGCCTAAAGAAGTTGTTTAGTGCGAATAATCCCTTTGAGAAACAAATCCGCAACTGGGGCCTTGGTTTAGTAAACCGTAGCCACCTTGCAAAACGACAACTGATTGAACGCGCCCTTGGAGAATAAATATATGACAAAGAATTTAAAACATGTGAGCATTGGTCTCTTAATTCTTGGTATGGCAAGTTCAGTATTTGCTTTGAATGAGAAACAAATCCGCACAGAGATACAAAAGCGACTGGGCACATCCGCCAACGTCCGTAATGTCACGCCATCACCCATTCCTGGACTATTCGAAGTACAAGTGAATAATGAAATCTTTTATACCGATAGCAATGCCAAATATTTAATCCAAGGTGAAATGGTTGAGTTGGCATCGGGTAATAATTTAACGACTAAACGTCAAGAAGACATTAATCGCATCAAGTGGTCTGAACTTCCGCAAGCACAGGCATTTAAGGTGGTCCGCGGTAATGGTAGTCGTCAAATTGCCGTGTTCTCAGACCCCAATTGTGGTTATTGCAAGCGTCTGGAGAAAACACTCCAACAACTTGATAACGTCACTATTTATAATTATCTGATACCTATTTTGTCAGCAGACTCTGCCCTCAAATCGAAGCAAATTTGGTGTGCTGCTGATCAGCAAAAGGTATGGAATGACTGGATGCTCAATAATCTGGGGCCCAGTGGTAAATC
>DENG01000119.1:646-1763 GCA_002359975.1 Polynucleobacter sp. UBA2650 | reverse complement strand
ACGCCCACTATTTTCTTTACTGACGGCAGTCGGTTCCCAGGCGCAGTTCAACTTGCCGATATTGAGAAGAAATTAGCATCACTCAAATAGTTACGACCATGCAAGCCAATGCCATGCCCGCAGTGCAGTACACCGTCTGGCCCGATGATTTACACGGGCATCGTTTCATCGTAAAACTAGTGATCGAGCGCCCAGATCCAGCAGGGCAAATAATTGCGATGCCGGCATGGATACCGGGTAGCTATTTAATACGAGACTTTAGTAAACATATTGAAACAATTTCTGCATTTACCTCGATTAAGAAAACTGGGTTGCGCAAATCAATTCCACTTGAGCGGCTCGATAACGATCGCTGGCGCTTACCCAAAAATAGCGCTAGCTGTGAAATCATCACTACGGTCTATGCTTTTGATCAATCCGTACGTACCGCTTACTTAGATCAAGAGCGCGGTTTTTTTAATCCCACCAGTCTATGTCTAGCCGTTCAAGGTCAAGCTCATCTACCTTGCTCTCTAGCGATTGCCCCACCAACCGACCAGTCCCTGCTAGGGTGGAATGCCCATTGCACACTTGCGCCAGTAAAGACAGATTTGCAAGGCTTTGGTTTTTATCTTGCCAAAAATTATGATGACCTGATTGATCATCCCGTTGCCATGGGTCACTTTGATCTGATTGAGTGGCAATTGTATGGCACCCCCCATGCCATGGCGATCCAAGGTCTTACAGCTGAGCAATCTGAGCTTTTAGATAAAGAGCAGCTTGCCCGAGATCTCTCCAAAATCTGTGCGGAGACCATTCGTCTATTTGAGCCCCGCAAACCAAAGGCACCGTTCTCACGCTACTTATTTATTGTCAATGCTGCATTAGATGGCTATGGAGGCCTCGAGCATCGCAATAGCACTGCGCTTTTGTGCAAACGCGATCAACTTCCTTACCAAGATCATGACGCCAAGACCCCCAAGAAAACCTATGAGGAGTTCTTGGGCTTATGCAGCCATGAATATTTTCATGCCTGGTTAGTCAAGCGGATTCAACCCAAGGCTTTCCAACCCTATGATCTGGGTGGGCGCAACCATACTCGTCTACTGTGGCTCTTTGAAGGCTTTACCAGCTACTA
>DENG01000119.1:241-591 GCA_002359975.1 Polynucleobacter sp. UBA2650 | reverse complement strand
CGCAATCCAGGACGTCACAAACAAACTGTAGCTGATAGCTCTTTTGATGCTTGGACCAAGTATTACCAAATGGATGAGAACACTCCTAATGCGGTAGTTAGTTATTATGCAAAGGGCGCTCTCATTGCTCTAGGTCTTGATCTCGTGATGCGCCATCATAGTAGTGGCAAGATATCGTTGGATGATCTCATGCGCTATCTTTGGAAAGAGCATGGCAAACCTTTTTTAGGAATCAATCAATACTCACTAGATTTAGCAATTAGTCAGATCATGGGCATTACCTTTAATAAAATCTGGCAAGACTTTAAAAAGAATTACATCCATGGCACCCAAGATCTGCCTTTACAACT
>DENG01000119.1:0-127 GCA_002359975.1 Polynucleobacter sp. UBA2650 | reverse complement strand
CTTGCCCAACAAGCTGGGCTGGCGCCGCATGACCTCATTAGTAGTATCAATGGTCAACGCGTCAACTCCAGTCGACTCGACCCTGTTCTAGCAAGCCTTAAACACAGCAAACGATTAAGCTTTCATT
>DENG01000047.1:6737-7027 GCA_002359975.1 Polynucleobacter sp. UBA2650 | reverse complement strand
CGATTGAGATCATCTGGCGTTCCCTCTGCACCGATTTTTCCATTCGCAATAAAGTAAACGTAGTCGGCGATTTCAAAGGTTTCTTCCACATCGTGCGTAACGATAATGCTAGTTGCCCCAAGCGCATCATTCAAATTACGGATTAAGCGGGCTGTAATCCCCAAACCAATAGGATCTAATCCTGCGAAGGGCTCGTCATACATGATGAGCGGTGGGTCTAGAACAATAGCGCGCGCTAATGCAACCCGTCTTGCCATGCCGCCTGATATTTGTGAAGGCATCAGATCACG
>DENG01000047.1:5206-6726 GCA_002359975.1 Polynucleobacter sp. UBA2650 | reverse complement strand
AGCTCTTCGCTGAGATTGGTATGCTCGCGCAATGGAAAAGCGACGTTCTCAAACACACTGAGATCAGTGAACAAAGCACCGAATTGAAACAGCATACCCATGCGTCGACGGGCTTGCATCAACTGATTGCCAGTCATCGTACCGACATCATGGCCTTCAAAGTGTACTGAGCCCAGTTGTGCAATCACTTGACCGCCAATCAGACGCAAGACTGTGGTCTTGCCACAACCCGAGCCACCCATCACCGCAACGACTTGACCGCGCTTAAACTCCATATTGAGTCCGGAGAGAATTTTTCTCTCTCCAGGGGCGTAGGAGAAATCTACCCCGCGGATAGAAACTACCGCAGCATGATCATGATTTGCAATAGACATGCCTTATTATCGTGGCAAAACCGACGAGCCCATTAAAAACTCATCGACTGAGCGTGCACACTGACGCCCTTCACGGATTGCCCATACCACCAAAGACTGGCCACGGCGCATATCTCCTGCAGCAAAAACCTTAGGAACATTTGTGTGATAAGCCTTATGACCATCGACCGTTGCTTTGGCATTGCCCCGCGGGTCTTTCTCAACCCCAAAAGCACTAAGCATTTGTTGAGCAGGTGAGACAAAGCCCATTGCCAGCAAAACTAAATCTGCCTTGACCTCAAACTCTGAATTGGGGACCTCAGTCATCTTCCCATCTTTCCACTCCAGACGAACACCGATAAGTTTCTCAACCTTGCCATTTTTACCTTCAAACCGTTTTGTGGCTACTGACCAATCCCGCTCACATCCCTCTTCATGGGATGAAGATGTCCGTAACTTTGTAGGCCAATATGGCCACACTAAGGGCTTATTTTCTTCTTCTGGAGGTTGTGGCAATAGCTCAAACTGAGTAACGTGTTTGGCACCATGGCGATTTGACGTGCCAACGCAATCCGAACCGGTATCACCGCCACCAATAACCACCACATGTTTATCCGTCGCACGAATCTCGTTCTTTAAATCGCCTGCAACCTCTTTATTTTGAGGAATTAAAAATTCTAGAGCGTAATGAATGCCAGCTAGTTCTCGGCCTGGTACCGGTAGATCACGAGGCTGCTCTGCGCCACCACTAATAATGACTGCATCAAAGTTTTTCATTAGCTCTTCGGGGCTTACCGTTTTCTGAGCATAATTTTTTACTTCCTTACCCAAACTATCCTTGCCAACAAAAACACCTGTGGCAAAGGTCACGCCTTCGGCTTGCATTTGCTCAACACGCCGATCAATCAACCATTTTTCCATCTTGAAGTCAGGAATACCGTAGCGTAATAAACCGCCCACGCGATCATTTTTCTCATATAGAGTTACATCATGACCGGCACGCGCTAATTGCTGAGCCGCAGCCATACCAGCTGGGCCAGAACCTACCACCGCAACTTTCTTGCCAGTCTTGACCTTAGGAGGCTGTGGCTCTACCCAACCATTCTCCCAAGCCTTATCGATAATCGCATGCTCAATCGATTTGATACCTACAGGTAGTTCATTAAT
>DENG01000047.1:4656-5192 GCA_002359975.1 Polynucleobacter sp. UBA2650 | reverse complement strand
AAAACCTCTATCGCATTTTTCCAATCGCCCTGATAAACCAAATCATTAAAGTCAGGAATGATGTTATTCACTGGGCAACCGTTATTGCAAAACGGAATGCCACAATCCATACAACGTGCACCTTGTACCTTGGCATCGGCATCAGATAATGCCGCCACAAATTCTTTGTAATGATGAATGCGCTTGACAGGGGCTTCGTATTTTTCATCGACCCGTTCAAACTCCATAAATCCAGTCACCTTACCCATACAAACTCCTGTAATTTCTTAAATATGTTCTTGTCTTAAACTAGCCCGCTATACCGTGACCGACTTCTCTTTACCGAGTTGGCCCTGAGCGCGCTCCCACAATTCTCCTAAAGCGCGCTTGTACTCGGTTGGCAACACTTTCACAAAACGGGTACGGGATCTTTCCCAATCTGCTAAGAGAGCTTTTGCTCGCTCGGATCCTGTGTAACGGAAATGACGTTCGATCAGAGTCTTTACGATCTGCTCATCCGTTTGACGCTCGCCACCCTCTTTCACATTTACGGGGGC
>DENG01000047.1:4029-4526 GCA_002359975.1 Polynucleobacter sp. UBA2650 | reverse complement strand
GCCACCGCTCATACCGGCCGCAAAATTACGGCCTGTCTTACCTAAGACCACAATAGTGCCGCCCGTCATGTACTCACAACCATGGTCACCCGTGCCCTCTACCACTGCAACCGAACCTGAGTTGCGAACCGCAAAACGCTCGCCAGCAACTCCATTAAAGAAAGCCTCTCCCTCGATCGCACCGTAAAGGACGGTATTGCCAACAATAATATTTTGGGATGTATCGCCCCGGAACTCATGCGGCGCACGCACAACCACACGTCCACCCGAGAGTCCTTTGCCAACATAGTCATTCGCATCACCTACTAAATCGAAGGTAATGCCATGCGCTAAGAATGCTGCGAAGCTCTGTCCTGCTGTGCCATTCAATTGAATATGAATGGTGTCGTCGGGTAAACCAGCGTGGCCATACCGCATAGCGACTTCGCCTGATAGCATTGCGCCCGCAGTGCGATTCACGTTACGGATTGGTACGATGAATGACACCTTCTCACCGC
>DENG01000047.1:2972-4003 GCA_002359975.1 Polynucleobacter sp. UBA2650 | reverse complement strand
CGAGGCTCCTTAGCGGGTACATCGGGAAGCGCAAACACTTTGCTGAAATCTAATCCTTGTGCTTTCCAGTGGTCTACCCCTTTACGGGTATCCAAGAGATCCACGCGACCGATCAAGTCATCAAACTTTCGAATCCCTAACTGTGCCATGATCTCGCGCACCTCTTCGGCAATGAAGAAGAAAAAATTAACCACATGCTCTGGTTTGCCAGAAAACTTTTTACGTAGCTCGGGATCCTGAGTTGCAACGCCTACAGGGCATGTATTGAGATGGCATTTACGCATCATGATGCAGCCCTCAACGACTAACGGTGCGGTGGCAAAGCCAAACTCATCGGCGCCCAATAAAGCACCGATTACTACATCACGGCCAGTTTTCATTTGACCATCCGCCTGGACTCGGATTCGACTCCTCAAGCGATTCAGCACCAAAGTTTGTTGAGTCTCCGCTAGGCCTAACTCCCATGGTGAGCCTGCGTGCTTAATCGAGGATAGGGGTGAGGCACCGGTTCCGCCATCATGGCCAGCAATCACCACATGATCTGACTTTGCTTTAGCAACACCCGCTGCAACCGTACCAACACCGACCTCAGAAACTAACTTCACCGATACATCAGCTTTTGGATTGACGTTCTTGAGATCATGAATGAGTTGTGCCAAATCCTCAATCGAATAGATGTCATGATGAGGAGGTGGAGAAATTAAGCCGACTCCAGGTACTGAAAACCGTAACTTACCAATGTAATCCGAGACCTTACCGCCGGGCAGTTGACCGCCTTCCCCAGGCTTTGCACCCTGAGCCATCTTGATCTGAATTTGATCGGCTGAGCGCAAATACTCCGTGGTTACACCAAAACGGCCTGAAGCAACTTGCTTAATCTTGGAGCGTAATGAGTCACCATCTTGCAGGGGAATATCCGCCTCGACGACATCCTTGCCCAAAACACTAGCAAGGGTCTCGCCCTTTTTAATCGGGATACCCTTCAGTTCATTCTTGTAACGATTAGGGTCCTCACCGCCCTCGCCCGTATT
>DENG01000047.1:1494-2909 GCA_002359975.1 Polynucleobacter sp. UBA2650 | reverse complement strand
AGATTGGCATACTCTTTGTAGGTCTGATAGCCTTTCTCGGGGCCACTGCGTGTCGCATGCTGTAACTTTGCAATCGAGTCCGGGGTCCACATATGTTTTTCACCCCGAATGCGGAAGGCATACTCACCCCCCGCATCTAACATATCAGCAAGTACCGGGTCATTACTAAAGGCTGCATGATGCAAGCGCAGGGCTTCTTCTGCAACCTCAAACACACCAATACCACCGACATTCGATGAGGTACCCTTGAAGTACTGATTAATTAACTCATTGTTTAAGCCAATCGCTTCAAAGATTTGTGAACCGGTATACGACATATAGGTTGAGATACCCATCTTCGACATGACCTTCTGCAAACCCTTACCGATGGCTTTCACAAAGTTTTTGATTACCTTCTCTGGCGATAGATCACCTGGTAAGCCTTTGGCCATTTCAGCGAGAGTTTCCATAGCTAAATATGGATGAATCGCCTCTGCACCATAGCCCGCTAGCAATGCAAAGTGATGAACTTCGCGAGCACTACCAGTCTCAACCACCAAACCGGTACTGGTTCGTAAACCACGCTCTACCAAATGCTGATGAATCGCCGAAGTCGCGAGTAGCGCTGGTATAGCCATATGCTGGGCATCCACCTGACGATCACTCACAATTAAGATATTAAATCCGCTGCGGACTGCATCCGTTGCTTCGGCACATAAAGAAGCTAAACGTGCTTCGATACCCTCTTTGCCCCACGCTAATGGATAACAAATATCAAGCTCATAGGAGCGGAACTTCCCCCCTGTGTAATGCTCGATGTAGCGCACCTTGGTCATATCATCAAAATCTAATACCGGCTGACTAATCTCTAGCCGCATTGGTGGATTAATGTTGTTGGTATCTAAAAGATTTGGTTTAGGTCCAACAAAAGATACCAAGGACATCACCAGGTTTTCTCGAATTGGATCAATCGGCGGATTGGTCACTTGGGCAAACAATTGCTTGAAGTAGTTATACAAAGACTTACTGCGATCGGATAAGACTGCCAAGGGGCTGTCGTTGCCCATCGATCCAATTGCTTCTTCGCCGTTTTGGGCCATGGGTGCCATCAAATATCTCAAATCCTCTTGGCTATAGCCAAAGGCTTGCTGACGATCTAATAGATTTGCTGCAGGACGAATATGTTTTTCTTCTTCTTGAAGATCTTTTTTGCTGACATCGAGCTCATCGAGCTTTACCCGTACTGCATCGATCCAGCTCTTATAAGGTTTAGCTTTGGATACCGAGTCCTTTAACTCTACGTCATCAATAATGCGTCCTTGCTCCATATCGATCATGAACATCTTGCCGGGCTGCAAACGCCACTTTTGAACGATCTTGTTTTCTGGTATTGGCAACACTCCAGCCTCCGAAGCCATAATGACCAGATCATCATC
>DENG01000047.1:1289-1450 GCA_002359975.1 Polynucleobacter sp. UBA2650 | reverse complement strand
CCATCCGTAAATGCAATAGCAGCTGGGCCGTCCCAAGGCTCCATCATGGCGGCATGGTATTCATAGAAAGCGCGGCGGTTTTCATCCATCAAGGTGTGCTGTTCCCAGGCCTCGGGGATCATCATCATCATTGCTTGCGCCAATGGATAACCCGACATCAC
>DENG01000047.1:0-1183 GCA_002359975.1 Polynucleobacter sp. UBA2650 | reverse complement strand
ACGGTATTGATTTCACCGTTATGCGCAATTAAACGATAGGGATGAGCCAACTCCCAGGCAGGGAAAGTATTCGTTGAAAAGCGTTGATGTACTAATGCCAACGCAGATACTGCTTTACTATCTTGCAGATCGCAGTAATATGCGCCGACTTGGCTTGCCAAGAGCAATCCTTTATATACGATTGTTCTAGCAGACATCGATGCCACAAAATATTCTTTTCCATGCTTTAGGTGCAAATCCTGAATTGCGTGGCTACCCGTTTTGCGGATGACATACAGTTTGCGCTCTAGTGCATCGGTGGTCATGATTTCGCGTCCGCGCCCAATAAAAATTTGGCGGATTACTGGTTCAGTCTTTTTAACTGTGGGCGACATTGGCATCTTCACATCGATAGGGACATCACGCCATCCCAATACGATCTGACCCTCTTGTCTTACTGTTCGCTCAAGCTCTTGCTCACATGCCAATCGTGAAGCACTTTCTTTGGGCAAAAAGATCATGCCAACGCCATACTCTCCAACTGGTGGAAGATTAACTCCTTGTTTTTTCATTTCAGCTCGATAGAGCGCATCTGGTATCTGTATCAAGATGCCGGCACCGTCTCCCATTAGCGGATCTGCACCAACTGCACCGCGATGATCCAAGTTCTCCAGAATCTTTAATCCTTGAGAAATAATCTCGTGCGTTTTTTTACCCTTGATGTGCGCAACAAATCCAACGCCACAGGCATCATGTTCATGATTTGGGTTATATAGTCCTTGCGCTGTTGGGCGGAGTTCTAAATGATTCATTTGTCTTGGATCCAAATTCGTTCAATGCGGCGCCCAATCCCCATGGACTGGTCTATTTTTAGCCGGGAGAGTAAATATAGGTGAATCTACTTAGGGATGCAATAAAAATTAATTGTCTCTGTCCCGTTTTTATATGGGATAGATTAATGATTCATCCTAAAAAGGGGACAGATTCATGTCTTTTTAGGCCTACCCCGAGGTTTTATAAGCCAATCGTCTAAACCCAATTTCTGGTTTTTAGCTCTAAATTCAGGGCTCAGCCAAGGCTTTGAACGCAAAATATGGGCCGTTATCGTCTGATCCTCATGATTGGGGGCGCCTTCTCGCACAAAGCTAGCCCAAGCCAATTGCCTTTCAAAGGGGGTATTGCCCAAGCCCCAAAAAGTAGGGTG
>DENG01000090.1:2546-3291 GCA_002359975.1 Polynucleobacter sp. UBA2650 | reverse complement strand
TTGCAAGAAGTAAATCATGAATAATCCAGCAACAACCCACATCAATGGGCTAATTTCCTTAGTGCGTCCCTGGAATAATCTGATTAAGACATAGGATACAAATCCGGCGCCAATGCCTACTGAAATGTTGTAAGTAAATGGCATTAAAATGATTGTAAGGAATGCAGGTATTGCAATTCCAAGATCATCCCAATCGATACCCTTTATCTGAGTCATCATCAAAAAGCCGACCACGATTAGTGCTGGTGTAGCGGCTTCGTAAGGAATAACTGCAACAAGTGGTGCTAAGAATGTTGTTAACAGGAACAAAATTCCAGTAACTACAGATGCCAGACCAGTACGAGCGCCTTCGCCTACACCTGATGCAGATTCAATATAGGAGGTATTTGAGGAAACTGAACCAGCTCCACCGGCAGCTGCAGCGATAGAGTCAACAAGTAGAATGCGATTAGCACCCTCTACATGACCATTCCTGTCCACTAAGCCAGCCTGAGTTCCAATTGCAGTCATTGTTCCCATAGTGTCAAAGAAATCTGCGAGCAAAAGTGTAAATACCAAGAGCACCGCAGCAACCAGAGAAATACGATCAAAACCACCTAGTAAGTTGAAATCTCCGATTATTCCAAAACTTGGAGTGGCAGCAATTGATTCAGGAAGGGCAGGAACATTTAGATTCCATCCCTTTGGGTTTACTGCTCCAGTTGCCCCGTTAAATAATGGCCCAATCTTAAATGCAGATTCAATT
>DENG01000090.1:0-2530 GCA_002359975.1 Polynucleobacter sp. UBA2650 | reverse complement strand
ATAGTCAAAATAAGTCCAAATGCAAAGACTATAACTGGCCAACCAACTAGATTTCCATTGTCACCTAGCGTAACCGGAACTGGTCCAGTACCTGTGCGACGAACAAATCCAGCATCTACCAAACCGATAAGGGCTATAAAAAGACCAATACCTACGGAGATTGCTATTTTTAATTGGGTAGGTACAGCTCTGAACACCGCAGTACGGAAACCAGTTAGTACCAAAATTAATATAATTAAGCCTTCTAGGACTACTAATCCCATGGCATCTGCCCAGGTCATTTTAGAGGCGATACCAACGGCAACGAATGTGTTTAAACCTAATCCGGTTGCAATGGCTAAAGGAAAGTTAGCGACTACGCCCATCAATATGGTCATAACGCCGGCAATAAGTGCAGTGGCTGCAGCAACTAATGCAAGATTAGGTGCATCGCCTCCGCCAATGTATTTTCCATCTGCATCTTTTGCAAGACCGATGATTAGTGGATTTAGCGCAACAATGTAAGCCATTGTAAAGAAAGTGACGATACCGCCACGAACCTCGCGACCTACGGTTGAGCCACGCTGACTGATTTTAAAGAAACTATCAAGCATGGAATAGACCCTTCTGTTTTTTTAACATGGTGTTTTCGACATGTTGTCAGATTCGGTCTGACAAGCCGAGGGAATATGAGAAATCTATGGGTTACTTGGTAGTAAGTCGTGATACCACACCGAGCGAGACCGCGACCGATTGTCCGATTAACAGGGCAAACAGCGCGGTACCCACGCCAAGCGTGCCACCCAAAAGAAATCCGCAGCTTAATGCCAACAATTCGAGAATAAGGCGAACCCTGCCTACTCTCACCCCGGTTCTAAAGTGCAAACCCGTCATCAAGCCATCACGCGGCCCTGTCCCTAGGCCACAAGTAATGTAAAGTGCAGAACCGACTCCCACTAGCAAAATTCCAAAGAAAATGTAAAAAATTTTTAAATAGATACTTTCTACCTCAGGAATTATGAAAAGTCCTAGTTCTATGGCTATAGCAATCACAACTATGTTTGCAATAGTGCCAAAACCTGGAATTTGTTTTAGGGGAATCCAAAAAAGCAATACCACAGTTGATACGAGAAAAGTTGATGCTCCAATATTTAGTGGAGTATTAAGTGATATACCTTCAGCAAGTACTGTCCAAGGTGAGTTACCTAGATTTGTAATAATCAAGAATGCATCACCAATTCCGAAAATGGTTAATCCAAAAATCAAGATAGTTAGCCGTTGAATATGTAGTTTGCTTAGGCCAATAGACCAAGTCGAGTCTGCGCGCCATGGAGTTTGAGGAATTGTTCGTGATGGCTTCAAAAAACTTATGAACCTAACCATTGATTTTTTTGAATTATTAGAAGTGTCCACTGGTAAACTATAGTTCTAACTTATCTAGCGATTGGTATCTTTTGGACTTTACTTACGGGCAAGCCGTCATAATTGGCGCAATACAAGGAATTACTGAGCTGTTTCCTATTTCAAGTTTAGGACACGCAATTCTGGTACCAGCTTGGCTCGGTGGCACCTTTAGGGAGTTTATTAGCTCCGAAAATCAGAGTTACTTGCTGGTGACTATCGCAATGCACCTTGCAAGTTCCGTAGCCTTGTTTATAGTGTTTAGAAAAAGATGGACTAGATTGATTAGCGGAAGTCTGTCAGCTGTTAAAAATAGGAACTTGCAAAGTACTCAATTTAGGGTTTTAAGTTATATTCTTATTGCTACTGTCCCGGTTGGTATTCTAGGTTTGGCCTTTGATGATTATTTTCAAAGTATCTTTGGTAATCCAAAATTTTCTTCGATCTTCCTGACGATTAACGGCCTTATTTTGGTGGGCGCAGAGCGATTGGCAAAGCGCGACCAGCTTCATGAGTTAACTGACTCAGACGCCGAAATTGATCAAAGAGTTAATGTCAGAAGATCAGTTGTGATTGGTTTTGGCCAAAGTTTAGCTTTGTTTGCAGGAATAAGTAGATTTGGAGTCAGCATGAGTGCCGGTTTACTAAGTAAATTAAACCATTCTGTGGCTTCAGATTTTGCTTTTTTGTTGTCACTACCAGTAATTCTAGGCGCTTCAATAGTTAAGCTGCCTGATTTGTTTACAACAGATACCAATCAGATAATTGGTCAAATAATCGTGGGATCTATTGTTTCTTTCATTTGCACATATATCAGTGTTACATTTTTAGTGAGATGGTTTAAGACTAGGACACTTTATCCCTTTGCCATCTATTGTTTAGTTTTTGGAATCTTGTCTTTTGTCAGGTTTGCATGATGTTTCCTGGAATAGGCACGACGTTAAATATAATCACAATCATATTAGGTGGAGCTATTGGGGTCTTTATTGGTTCAAGAATTAATCAAAAACTTCGTGATTTAATTCTGGATGCACTTGGCTGTGTGACAATTATTTCTGCTGCGGATGCCTTGATGGATTTTTGGAATCCAGCTTTTCAAAGTGCAATGCCAAGTGGTTGGGCTCTGCTGGTAATTGTGTTTTCCTTGATT
>DENG01000055.1 GCA_002359975.1 Polynucleobacter sp. UBA2650 | reverse complement strand
CCTCCATTACTACCTAGAGATCATGCAAGGAATACGAACAGCCTTAGCGGAGGGTATCTTTACTCCATTTAAGGCCCAATTCCATAGTCAACGGCAACGTGGCGTAGAGCCGGGGCAAGATTAGAGTTTTTTAGGGTCAAAACCAGTCAAAACCCAGGCAAATCCCATACAGTTTAGAATTGCGGCTCTAGATTGATAATTTTTTGGAGGCCCCAAGATGTTAATTAGTAATGCCTTTGCGCAAAGCGCTCCTGCTGGTGATGCTGGCGGATTAATGAGCTTTATTCCTTTAATCCTGATGTTTGTAGTGCTCTACTTCATCATGATTCGTCCCCAAATGAAGCGCCAGAAAGAAATGAAAGCCATGCTAGAAGCTCTAGCTGCCGGCGATGAGGTGATTACAGTTGGCGGTATTTTGGGCAAAGTAACAGCGGTCAAAGATCAATACATCACTGTTGAGATTGTTGCTGGTACTGAAGTACAAATGCAAAAAAATGCCGTCACTAGCGTGTTGCCCAAGGGAACTATTAAGTCGATTTAATAATGAACTGCGCTCTTTTAAAGAGTGCTAAATCCCAAGCTACCTAGATCATGAATCGCTACCCTCTTTGGAAATACCTCGTTATTGCGGTAGCGCTTCTGATTGGCTTTTTATATTCATTACCCAATATTTTTGGGGAAGCCCCTGCGGTGCAGATTTCATCTGCAAAGCCAACGATTAAGGTTGACCTTGCTACCCAATCTCGGATTGAGAGCATATTGAGCGAGGGCAGTATTAAAAACACAGGTCTGTTCTTCGAGCGGACTGGCAATATTGGTAGCATCAAGATTCGATTTGACAATACGGATACTCAATTAAAAGCACGCGATCTTATTAATCAAAAGCTCAACGTTGATCCTAAAGAGCCTAACTTTATTGTTGCTCTGAACTTACTATCCAATACACCGCACTGGCTTGGTTCCATTAATGCCCTGCCAATGCCGCTTGGTCTTGATTTACGGGGTGGTGTGTACTTCTTATTGCAAGTAGACATGCAAGGCGCCGTCCAAAAGAAGTTGACCTCGCTCGCAACAGATATTCGTGGTCAGTTACGAGATAAAGGCTTGCGCCATCAAGGAATTGAGCGAACGGGTGATGTGATTAACATCCGCTTTGGTTCAACTGCGGAAGCAGATGTTGCTCGCACAGCCCTAATTGGGCCCCAAGCTGAGCTTGAGTGGCAAGTAGAGAAGTCAGCAGATGGCGCCAAATTAGTGGGGCGTTTTAAATCTGCATCCCTCAAAGAAGTTCAAGAAAATGCAGTAAAGCAAAATATTATTACGCTCAATAAACGCGTGAATGAGCTTGCCGTTAAAGAGCCTGTCATTCAGCAACAAGGCGCAGAACGTATTGTTGTCCAGCTGCCTGGCGTGCAAGATACGGCAAGAGCGAAAGATATTATTGGCCGCACCGCTACTCTAGAGTCACGTTTGGCAGATCCAGTCGCCTCGAGTATCGGCTTGAATGAAACCCCTCCCCCGGGAACGGATGTGTTCCGCTTTGGCGAAAATCGTCTGGGGGTCTTTAAGAAATCGGTAATCTTTACAGGCGATCGCATTACTGATGCGAGTGCTGGATTTGATCAAAACCAACGCCCCTCCGTGAACATTTCTTTAGATGCTGCCGGTGGCCGCGTCATGCAAGAAATCACGCGCGAGAACATTGGTAAACCAATGGGCATGATTCTGTTTGAAAAGGGCAAAGGCGAGGTATTGACCATTGCAACCATTCAAAGCGAATTCGGCTCCAAGTTCCAAATCACCGGTCAACCCACTACAGAGAGTGCTAATGATCTAGCCCTTCTCTTACGCGCTGGCTCTTTAGCAGCGCCGATGGAAATTATTGAAGAGCGCACTATTGGTCCTAGCCTTGGTCAAGAAAATATCGAGAAGGGCTTTAAATCCTTGATATATGGATTTGCAGCCATTGCTCTTTTCATGACCGCCTACTACATGCTGTTTGGCCTCTTCTCTGTGATCGCCCTCGCTGTAAATATCGTCTTACTGATCTCATTGCTATCCATGTTGCAGGCCACTCTAACCTTGCCAGGGATTGCAGCGATGGCCCTTGCCATTGGTATGGCGATTGACTCAAACGTTCTTATTAATGAACGTATTCGGGAAGAATTACGTAATGGCGTAGCGCCTCACACCGCCATCGCAATTGGCTTTGATAAAGCATGGGCAACCATCTTGGATTCAAATATCACCACCTTAATTGCCGGCCTTGCCTTGCTTGCGTTTGGCTCCGGTCCCGTGAAAGGCTTTGCAGTCGTTCATTGTTTGGGTATTTTGACCTCGATGTTCTCGGCAGTGTTCTTTGCACGAGGGGTTGTTAATTTTTGGTATGGTCGTCAAAAGAAATTACAGGCGATTTCAATTGGCCAAGTCTGGCGCCCAGAAGGAAAATAAATCATGGAATTTTTCCGGATCCGTAAAGATATTCCCTTCATGCGCCATGCATTGCTTCTCAATGCATTCTCGTTGATTACTTTTATAGCGGCCGTTTTCTTCATCTGGCAAAAAGGCTTACATTTATCCATCGAGTTCACTGGTGGAACTGTGATGGAGATTACATATCCTCAAACCGCACCTCTAGACTCTATTCGTGATCAGATTACGAAGATAGGCTATACAGATACCCAGATCCAAAATTTTGGTAGCTCTCGGGATGTAATGATTCGTCTTCCTTTGCAAAAGGATCAAACAGGTCAAATTATTCCCTCTGCTGATCAGAGTGCTTCTGTAATGAAAGTGCTTGAAGCAAATAATTCTGGAGCAAAACTACAACGGGTTGAATACGTAGGGCCCCAGGTAGGCAAAGAGCTTGCGATTGACGGTTTGAAAGCCTTAGCCTTTGTCGTAATTGGCATCATGATCTATTTATCCTTCCGTTTTGAGTGGAAGTTTGCGGTCGCCGGTATCTTAGCTAACTTACATGACATTGTTATCATTTTGGGATTCTTTGCCTTCTTTCAGTGGGAGTTTTCACTCTCTGTGCTGGCAGCGGTGTTGGCTGTCTTGGGTTACTCCGTGAACGAGTCCGTGGTGATCTTTGACCGAATCCGCGAGAACTTTCGTAAGCAACGCAAAATGGATACTAAGGCGATTATTGATAGCGCGATCACTGGAACAATCAGTCGAACCGTTATTACGCATGGCAGCACAGAGATGATGGTGATTGCCATGCTCATCTTTGGCGGCCCTACCTTGTTCTACTTTGCTCTCGCCCTAACCATCGGTATTTTGTTTGGTATTTATTCGTCGGTGTTCGTTGCGGCTGCGATTGCCATGTGGCTTGGTGTTAAACGTGAGGATCTAATTAAGGGCGAGCGCAAAGCGAGCGACAATAATCGCCCAGATGATCCTAACTTTGGAGCGCAGGTCTAATCCGATCTAAGATTCTTTGAGTTGCGCCTTGATGCTGGGAGGCGTACTGCAAGGCTTTTGCAGACATCATCTGACGTTGACTGGTATTCGTGAGCAAAGCCTTAAGAGCCTCACTCAATGATTGCACGAGATCATGGTTGGAGCCTTCAATCCGCACCGCCGCCCCACAGGTAATTGCATCTTCACTAGCCTGCTGAAAGTTATACGTGTGCTCTCCCAAAATGACTGGACACCCATTGGCACAAGCTTCAATCAAATTTTGTCCACCGGTTGGCAAAAGACTGCCCCCCATTACCACCAAATCACTAGCGCTGTAATAAGCTGCCATCTCACCCATTGAATCTCCCAGCAAGATATCCATGGAGGCCCAATGCAAAGATGGGTCAAGCTCTGTACTTGAGCGTGGGTCACTTAAACTAGACCGTCTCTCAAATGACAAACCGGATTGATAGAGTAAATCGGCCACTTCTGTAAATCGGTCAGGATGGCGGGGAACCAAAATAAGTAAGGGCTTTTTAAGAGAGTCGTGTTGCTGAAGATACCTTTTCCATGACTCAATAATGAGGCTCTCTTCGCCTGCACGTGTACTTGCTGCGCATACTGCCAAACGCCCTTGATTACTTAGGGCACGCTTCCATTGCTTTCCTAAAGACTGAATAGAGGTCTGCTCATGTACATCAAATTTCATATTACCGGTAACGATGACATCGTTGACACCGAGTGCTTGGTAACGTTTTGCATCTGGCTCAGATTGTGCCAAGATGCCTGCAAAGGATTGGAAGAGGGATCTGCCTGCAGAACCAAAGTGCTGAACGCGCTTAAAACTACGATTTGATAAACGGGCATTGATCAAAAATAAGGGGATGCCAAGTTGCTTGGTCCGAAATACAAAACCTGGCCACGCCTCAGTTTCCATAAAAAGCCCTATTTGGGGACGAAAGTATTTTAGGAAAGCTTCAATTGCCCAGCAAATGTCGTAAGGTAAATAAACTTGGCAAAGTTGACCTGAGGCAATCGCCTTACGATACAACTCTGCCCCGGTATTACGACCTGTTGGGGTCATATGGGTCAATAGGATTGTCTTACCCTCTTTTAATAAAGATTCGATCAGTACCTGAGTGGCACGGGTCTCGCCAACCGATACCGCATGAATCCATACAGCCCGATGAAATGAAGATTTGACTCCATAAAAGCCAAAGCGCTCACCAATTTTTTTAAGGTAGTCTGGATTACTGCGACTACGCCACAACAAACGCACTAGAACGAATGGAATAGCAATGTGCCAAAGGGCCTCATACAGAAAGTAGAGACCAATAGGTAATTTTGTTGCCTGATGAGATGAAGCGCCCAAAGGTTCCAATTACTTTAAACGAAGAGCCAGCTCTGCGGCCTTACCAACATAAGATCCTGGGGTCATCTTTAGTAAACGCTTTTTCTCGGGCTCAGGTATCGGCAAGGATTTAATAAAGCGATGCAAGCCCTCTCGGGTAATTCCTTTGCCGCGAGTAAGCTCCTTTAATTGCTCATAAGGATTTTCTATGCCATAACGGCGCATAACAGTTTGTACCGGTTCTGCCAAGACCTCCCAGCAATCATCTAAATCAGCAGCAATCGCAGTCTCGTTTACTTCTAATTTAGCGAGTCCGCGTAAAGCACTATCGTAAGCAAGTACGCTGTGGCCAAAGGCAGGGCCTAGATTACGCAATACAGTGGAATCCGTGAGGTCACGCTGCCAGCGCGAGATAGGTAATTTTTCTGCTAGATGACGTAATAAGGCATTGGCAATACCAAGATTACCCTCAGAGTTCTCAAAATCAATTGGGTTTACTTTATGGGGCATGGTTGATGAGCCAATCTCCCCTGCTTTGGTCTTTTGTTTGAAATACCCCAAGGAAATATAGGCCCAGAAATCGCGATCCATATCCAAGAGAATGGTATTGGCACGTGCTATCGCATCAAACAACTCAGCCATTCCGTCATGGGGCTCAATCTGAATGGTGTAGGGGTTAAATTGCAAACCCAAGCGTTTCTCCACAACCTGTTTAGAGAACCTCTCCCAATCGACATTGGGATAAGCCGCTAAATGTGCGTTGTAATTACCGACAGCGCCATTCATCTTTCCCAATAAAGCAATATCTCCAATCTTTTGGATTGCTGACTCTAAGCGCTTCGCAATGTTAGCAATCTCTTTTCCCAATGTTGTTGGAGATGCGGGCTGTCCATGTGTTCTTGATAGCATGGGCAGCTTGGCATGTTTAACAGCTAGGGTATTTAATACCTTAAGAATGTTCTTTAGCTGTGGCAATAAGACTTGATCGCGTGCACCTCGCAACATTAATCCATGCGAGGTGTTATTGATATCCTCTGAAGTGCAAGCAAAATGAATAAACTCGCTAGCCTTTAATAATTTAGGGCGCTTCGCAACCTTCTCTTTTAACCAGTACTCAACTGCCTTGACGTCATGGTTGGTAACGGCTTCAATGGATTTAATGCGCTCTGCATCTACCTCCGAGAAATCTTCAGCCAGTTTTAATAAAAACTTTTTATCCGCTGCATCAATACTGGGGATATTCGCTAACTTTGCCTCGCTCAAAGCCAATAACCATTGGATTTCGACTACAACCCGCTGTTGCATAAACGCTGCTTCGGATAACCATGGGCGTAGGGCATCCAGCTTTTTGGCATATCGCCCATCTAGGGGGGAAAGGGCACTCAGTTGGGATAGTTTGGTCAAGGTCGACTCATTGCAAAGTGGTTGAATACTGATTTTAATGGGTTTATGAACCCATTAGTGACAAACGGCTTGATACGCATTTTTGGTGATTTCCGCACGGCTTAAATGGCTGATTGATTGCTATACTGCCCCTTATGAAAATTATTGGCTCGCTCACTAGCCCCTTTGTCCGCAAAGTACGGATCATGATGGCTGAAAAGAAAATAGATGCTGAACTAGTGCTTGACAATGTCTGGGATGCATCAACGGCAATTGCAGACTTCAACCCCCTGGGCAAAGTTCCCTGCCTGGTCATGGATGATGGTGGTGCTATGTTTGACTCCCGCGTCATTGCTGAGTACATCGATACCCTAAGCCCGGTGGGCAAACTAATTCCTGCGACTGGGCGCGAGCGCGCTGCCGTTAAAACCTGGGAAGCTCTCGCCGATGGTGTAGTAGATGCCGGAATTTTGGTGCGCCTTGAGAATACCTTCCGCAATCCCTCAGAACAAAGTGCCAAATGGCTTGATCGACAAATGGACAAAGTACATCACGGTTTTGAAACCATGGCTGGCGGTCTTGGTGATGCCAAGTGGTGTCATGGCAATCAATTTAGTTTGGCCGATATTTCTGTTGGCTGCGCACTTGGCTGGTTTGAGTTGCGCTTTGGTTATTTAGACTGGAAAACTCAATACCCTAATTTACGAGGGCTCTATGAGCGACTTTCCGAACGTCCTTCTTTTGTTCAAACAGTCCCACCAGCGGCTTAGTTCTTAGCGAACAATAATACCGCCTCCAAGGCAGCGTTCACCCTGATAAAGAACGGCTGATTGCCCTGGTGTTACAGCCCACTGGGCACTCTCAAAACGTAGGTCAAATGAACTATCGTGCTCCGCAGTGATGGTGCATATAGCATCTTCCTGACGGTAGCGTGTTTTAGCGCTGTATTGTCCTAATTTAGGTTCGCAACCCGCTACCCACGATGCATCCATCGCCGATAAGGTATCGCTAAGTAGCCAAGGATGATCGTGTCCTTGAGCAACATACAGGGTATTGTTAGCAATATCTTTGCGAGCCACATACCAAGCATCACCAGTTCCGTCTTGACTACCGCCAAGCCCAATCCCTTTGCGTTGACCCAGGGTAAAAAACGCTAAGCCCATATGCTCACCCAATACTTTGCCATCGACACTTTTGATGGGGCCGGGAACTCTTGGTAAATACCGATTGAGAAACTCTCGGAAGGGTCGTTCTCCAATAAAACAAATGCCGGTGGAATCTTTTTTACGAGCATTCGGCAGACCAAGGTCTGCGGCGATTTGTCTCACCTCTTTCTTAGTGATTTCTCCGAGAGGAAATAAAACTTTGGATAACTGCATTTGAGTTAAACGATGTAAAAAGTAACTTTGATCCTTGGTCGTATCAACCGCTTTTAATAACTGCACTTCCTGATCATGGTGTTTAACGCGCGCATAGTGCCCTGTAGCAATTAAATTAGCACCCAAGCTGATGGCGTGATCCAAAAATGCCTTGAACTTAATTTCAGCATTGCAGAGTACATCTGGATTTGGGGTGCGGCCTGCAGCATACTCTCTTAGAAAATCAGAAAATACCCGTTCGCGATATTCCGTAGCAAAGTTAACAGCCTCCACATCAATCCCTAAGATATCGGCAACCGAGACCACATCTAACCAATCTTGTCGGGCGGAGCAATATTCCTCGCCATCGTCGTCTTCCCAGTTCTTCATAAAAAGGCCTACGACCTCATAACCCTGTTGCTTAAGAAGCCATGCCGCTACCGAAGAGTCCACCCCCCCGGACATCCCAACTACTACCTTCTGCGGGGCGCAATAGTTGCCCAAAGCCTTACTGGTAGGGCTTTGGGGGACGGGGCTTTGGATATTGGGGCTAACCATTAAAAAAGTGCGAAAATAACGTTAATTGTTTCAAGCTCATATTGTAAAAGTCTCGGTCAAGGTCTGGCCAAAGGGATATACAGGAGACTGAGCGGGCTAGCTCACAAGGCATGGCTAATTTATTAAAATAGGTCCTTTTTTAGAAATCGTTGCTTTTGGAGATAAGCCATGCGCATTGGAGTGCCGCTGGAGACGAGGGCCGGGGAAACCCGTGTTGCCGCAACCCCTGAGACTGTCAAAAAATTAATTAGCCAAGGCCATCAGGTCTTGATACAAGCTGGTGCTGGCGTAGGTGCTAGCCAACCTGATTCAGCCTATGAGGCCGTGGGAGCCAGTATTGGCTCTGCAGCCGATGCCTTGGGATCTGAGATTGTTTTGAAGGTTCGCTCACCAGAGGCTGCTGAACTAAAGCAAATGAAATCGGGTGCTGTTTTATTAGGCATGCTCGATCCATTCGATAATGCCGGCATCCAAGCCATGGCCGGACAAGGCATTACAGCCTTTGCCCTAGAAGCGGCACCTCGTACTACCCGTGCTCAGAGCATGGACGTACTATCTTCCCAAGCGAATATTGCTGGCTATAAAGCTGTGATGGTCGCTACGAATGAATATCAACGCTTTATGCCAATGCTCATGACCGCCGCAGGAACTGTTAAAGCTGCGCGTGTGCTCATTTTAGGTGCTGGTGTTGCTGGTTTACAGGCTATTGCTACTGCCAAACGTTTAGGCTCAGTAATTGAGGCATCCGATGTGCGCCCTGCTGCTAAGGAGCAAATTGAGTCTCTTGGGGCTAAGTTTGTAGACGTCCCTTACGAGACCGATGAAGAGCGCGAGATTGCTCAAGGCGTAGGTGGTTATGCACGCCCAATGCCAGAGGCTTGGATGAAGCGTCAAGCGGCCCTCGTTGCTGAACGGGCTATGCAAGCTGACATCGTGATTACTACGGCATTAATCCCTGGTCGTAAGCCACCGGTCTTGTTACATACCGATACAGTTAGCAAAATGAAACCCGGTTCAGTGGTGATTGATATCGCTGCGGGTCGGGGCGACAATGGCTCTGGTAATTGCCCACTCACGCAAGCTGATAAGGTGGTTAATCATCATGGCGTGAAGATCGTGGGATACACCAATCTACCTAGCATGGTGGCTGCTGATGCGTCTGCCTTATATGCCCGTAATTTGCTTGATTTCATGAAACTCATCATTAATAAAGAAGCGCAACTGGCGATTCCTGCTGCTGCAGATGACGATATCGTCGCCGCTTGTTTGATGTGCCGTGATGGTCAAGCCATTCGTACCAATTAATTTCTGAAGGAACCAAAATGGATGCTGCTGCTATTCAAAGTCTATTAACTGTTCAAAACATCACTGTCTTCGTATTAGCTATCTTTGTTGGCTACCATGTTGTTTGGAACGTTACCCCCGCATTGCACACCCCCTTGATGGCAGTGACCAATGCCATCTCTGGAATCATCATCGTCGGCGCTCTCTTGCAAACCGAAATTATTAATGGGGATGAGATCACTCTTACTAGCCTCATTGGTGCGCTTGCTGTGTTCCTGGCATCGATCAATATATTTGGTGGCTTCATGGTGACGCGACGCATGCTGGAGATGTTTAAGAAAAAAGCTCCCAAGAACGAAGCGGCTGGTAACTAAAAAGAGATCGAATCATGTTAAATATCACAGCCCTTTCTTATCTAGTCTCTTCAGTACTCTTTATCTTAGCCCTGAAGGGTTTATCCTCCCCAACGACCTCACGCCAAGGCAATACCTACGGCATGATTGGAATGGCCTTAGCGGTCGTTACCACTTTTTTAATTCCGAGCTTTAAACCGGTCTATTGGTTAATTGGTGTTGCGATTGTTGCAGGTGCCATCATTGGCTCAATCGCGGCGAAACGCGTCCAGATGACCAAGATGCCTGAGCTTGTTGCTCTAATGCACTCTTTCGTTGGTCTATCTGCTGTACTGATTGCGATTGCGGCAGTATTTAATCCTGCCCAAGAACATTCGGGCGCGCAAAAGATCGAGTTATTTATCGGCGCATTCATTGGTGCAATTACATTTACAGCCTCGATCATTGCCTTTGGAAAACTATCTGGCAAAGTTAGTGGTAAGCCCGTTAGTTTTTCTGGTCAGCATTTGCTTAACCTAATCATGGCTATTTTGATGGTTGCCGCTGGTTTTGCATACTTCTTGACTGGAAGTCATGCAGCCTTCTTGGTGATGTGTGCGATTGCTCTCGTTCTCGGTGTCACCTTGATTATTCCAATTGGCGGCGCAGATATGCCAGTGGTTGTATCGATGCTCAATAGCTATTCAGGTTGGGCGGCTGCTGGTATCGGTTTCACTTTAAATAACCCCGTATTGATTATTGCGGGTGCCTGCGTTGGGTCCTCAGGTGCGATCCTGTCTTACATCATGTGCAAAGCCATGAATCGTTCCATTGTTGCAGTATTACTGGGTGGCTTTGGTGCCGAAGCTGCTGCCGGTGGAGAAGATAGTGGTCCGAAGAACTACAAAACCGGTTCAGCAGAAGATGCTGCTTTCTTAATGACCAATGCGGATACCGTCATCATCGTTCCAGGCTATGGTTTAGCAGTAGCACGTGCTCAGCATGCCCTTAAAGAATTGACTGAGAAATTGATTCATCACGGAGTAACGGTTAAATATGCCATCCACCCCGTCGCTGGTCGTATGCCTGGCCATATGAACGTTCTTCTCGCCGAAGCAGAGGTTCCCTATGACCAAGTGTTTGAGATGGAAGATATCAATAGTGATTTCGGTCAGGCTGACGTAGTCTTAGTGCTTGGTGCTAATGATGTGGTTAACCCAGCAGCACGCACCCCGGGTAGCCCCATCTTTGGTATGCCAATCCTTGAAGCCTTTAAAGCCAAAACCATTATTGT
>DENG01000049.1 GCA_002359975.1 Polynucleobacter sp. UBA2650 | reverse complement strand
GTCTGTCGACCATCAAAAGCCAAACGCTCAGACCAATATCCCCAAATAGCAATAAAGGATATGGTGTTCATTAGGATTTGCCCTAAAGTAAAGAGGATCAATAAAAGAGGTAACTCATCCATTGAGCGAATGGGATGGTCAGAACTTAGCAATATGATTAATCGGGGAACTAAGAAAAGGGCTTCGCCGACAGCTGCATACTGAAAATAGCGTAATTGCTGTAATTGCAATTTGCGATTAAATAGAAATGCTTCCCGAATTTGCCAAGCAAACACTAAGGCATAAACTAAGACCGCGAATATGGTTCGGGCCTCAAAACTGGCATAAAGTCTCAGGTACTCAAAAATCAGTCCATACACGATGATCGATATGAAAAGAGGCCATCGGAGATGCTCGGATAGTTCTTTATTTAGAGAATAAAAGAAGGCTCCCTGAAAAATTGCTGCTGCATAAAAGAATGTATTGGCAATCGTAAATATCCCCGGCGGTTTTTGAATATCTGCAGTAAATAAAATACCAATGGCAAATAACAAAAGACCGCTAACGTTAACGACAAGAGCGGCTAGCCAGTAGGTATTAGGTTTAGAGCGACTCTTGGGGCCGATGTAGTGAGAAATGCCAATCAACAAGCCAAGTTGTATCGCCGCAAAGATAAAAAAATAGATCGACAGAAGAAGCTTCATGCGCCAATCGTACCCGATTTAAATCATGCAAGATTAGATCGTATGATGCGATGTCTGGATGGTGAATTTAACTCTGTCTTGGTAGCCAAACCCAAAGCACCTAGAGAAATCCATCTTTGTAGCTGGCGGAGAGGGTGGGATTCGAACCCACGGTAGACTTGCGTCTACGCCTGATTTCGAGTCAGGTACATTCGACCACTCTGCCACCTCTCCGACTCTCCTTGAATTATACCTAGCCCCCGTGCTCAATCTAAAAAAGTATTGACCAGAGTACTGTATTCATCTAATATGTAGATACATTAATAGATATACATTTTTAGGAAATGGTTTAATTATATGAATATTCAAATCTCTAAATGGGGTAATAGCCTTGCCCTTCGTATTCCCAGTGAATTGCTGAAAGAGGCACAACTCAAAGAAGGTGACTCTGTCAGTGCCACTATGACTCCAGATGGAGCCATTGCTTTACGATCCAACAAGACGGATCGTAAATCCCTCATCCGAGAACTTCAAAACTTACGTGACTCTATGCCATTGACCAAATCAGTTATAAATTCCATGCGTACTAGCTCTCGCTACTGATGATCTACGTTGATACCAGTGTTTTTGTTTCCCTTTGTACCCGAGAAAATAAGAGCAAAGCGGTTGAAATATGGTACGAAAAAGTCAGCGCCAAACTAGTGACCTCAGCCTGGACCTTTACTGAATTCGCTAGTGCATTAGCAATCAAAGAACGTACTGATCAAATTTCTCATCTACAAAGTAAGGGTGCATGGAAACTCTTTGAAAAAATTTGCAGTAATGATGTTGAGCTTTTTTCCATCAAACCGAATGTGTTTTACTCTGCCGGCTTAATGACTTTAGATGCAGAATCGAATCTTAGAGCGGGGGATGCATTGCACCTATCGGCGGCTATTGACGCTAAATCTAAATCCATTGTGACGCTCGATAAAGTCTTAGCCAAGAATTCTCAAAAAGCCAAAATCAAAGCAATATTACTTTAAGTAATAGATCGAATCACTTCTAAGCCGCCCATATAGGGTTGCAGTGCCTTAGGGATCTTGATGCTGCCATCAGCTTGTTGGAAGTTCTC
Organism: Polynucleobacter sp. UBA2650; assembly: GCA_002359975.1. GTDB lineage: Bacteria > Pseudomonadota > Gammaproteobacteria > Burkholderiales > Burkholderiaceae > Polynucleobacter. Next base: position 1,779 of record DENG01000049.1, on the reverse strand, counting down.
CAAAATGGCGACGCCAGTTCTTCCTACGGCAAGACCTGAACCATTTAGGGTGTGCAAGAGCTCTGGTTTATTCTGGCCCACTTTATAACGGGCTTGCATTCGTCTAGCTTGAAAGTCGCCCATATTGGAGCAGGAGCTAATCTCACGATAGGCGTTTTGCGATGGAATCCAAACCTCTAAGTCGTAGGTTTTTGTAGACCCAAAGCCCATGTCACCGGTGCACAAGAGCATTCTGCGATAAGGTAGCTCAAGAAGCTCTAAGATTTTCTCAGCATGTGCAGTCAACTCTTCTAGTGCCTGCATCGAGTTCTCGGGTTTACTGATGTGCACTAACTCCACCTTATCAAACTGATGTTGCCGGATCATCCCGCGCACATCACGCCCGTAACTACCCGCCTCCGAACGAAAGCATGGGGTATGGGCTACATATTTGAGAGGTAGCTGATCGGCGCTAACGATCTCATCGCGCACGAGGTTCGTAACCGGTACTTCGGCCGTAGGAATGAGATAAAAGTTCTCGAGGCGCTCAGCGCCATCATCGGGATGCTCTCCCCCCATCTTTCTGGGGACTTTAAAGAGATCCGCCTCAAACTTTGGGAGCTGTCCGGTACCGTGCATCGAATCCGCATTGACCATATACGGTACATAGACCTCTTGATATCCATGCTGAGAGGTATGCACATCCAACATAAACTGTGCAAGCGCACGATGTAATTTGGCCGCATTGCCTTTGAGCACTACAAAGCGTGCACCACTAATTTTAGTGGCCGAGCTAAAGTCCAAACCAATCGGCGTACCCAAATCCACATGGTCCTTGGGTGTAAACTCAAACTGTGTTGGCTTACCCCAAGACTTCATCTCTTTGTTCTCATCAGCAGTTTTACCAACGGGAACACTTTCATCGGGCATGTTGGGGATCCCCAACAGAAAATCCTTAATCTCATCTTGCAATACGCTCAGTCGGCTAGCGCTTGCCTCGAGTTCTTTGTTCACGGTGGCAGACTCAGCTAACTCGGTCGTGGCATCCTCACCCTTACCTTTTTTCATACCAATGGCTTTAGCCAATTGGTTGCGCTTGGCTTGCAACTCTTCGGTACGGCCCTGTAATTGTTTACGCTCGCTCTCCAATTGCGTAAATAAAGAGGTATCGAGCTCAAACTTACGAGTTGCTAGGCGCGTTTTGACACTCTCTAAGTCTTTACGTAACAGTTGGGGGTCCAGCATGGCGTTCCTTATTGGTCTAAACCATTAGTTTAGTCGCAAGACCTCTGCCCCTGGTGGGGCCTTAAACTGAAAACGGCTAGGCTCAATCTTGGGGTTGATTTGCATCTGGCCAAAGACCACCAGAACAATGCTGCCAAAGCCATCGGTTAACTCTAAGGCTTTTGGCAAACCCCCGCCCATCCCGATGGCAATTTTGGTGTAAGGCAAATCACCCTGTCCTACTTTTGCCTTAGGCTTGAGGTTAACCCACTGTAAATCGGTTTTAGTACCCCCATCCTCAAGCTCAAATTGCGAATCCAGGGCACTCTCACCAAAGAGGATTGCCGCTGGCGATGCTGCCAAGGCCTGATTGGCAGAGCGTATCGTGAGCTGATTGAGGTCCTTATCCCACATCAAGAGCTGTTTACCATCGGCGATTAGTTTTTGCTCGTAGGGCTTTTGCGTGTCCCAAACAAACTTACCGGGTCGCTGAAAAATAAATTGGCCAGAGGTCTGACGGACTAATTTGGGTTTGTCTTGTGGCTCATTCGGTTTTGGGGAACGCATCTGCTGCTG
>DENG01000039.1 GCA_002359975.1 Polynucleobacter sp. UBA2650 | reverse complement strand
GTTAAGACTGATAAGCAGGTAGCGCCATGCTCTGCATAGCTTTGTGCAATCTCTTTTGGATGAAATGGCTCGCGCAGGATTCCTTTACTAGGGCTTGCCTTTTTAATTTCCGCAATGATGCCAGGCTTACCGCTTGCTACCGTATTAATGAGAGACCTAGAAAAGCCCCGTGGCTTTAGATTCTTATCCAGATTGTTCTGAATCGCTTGTTGAAGCAATGCGTCACTAGAGACTAAGCGCATTGCAGCACTAATTTCCTGTTTCTTGGTATCTAGGATCCGAGAAAGAATATCGCTCATGAAATGATTATCCTGCCAAGGTTTGCGAGAGAGTAATGAGTTCGTCTAACTTTTGCTTCGCCTTACCGGAAGCAATGGCATCTTTAGCCATCTCAACACCCACTTGAATACTGGGCGCAATATTCGCAGCATAAAGTGTTGAGCCTGCATTTATAGAAACAATATCAGCAGCAGGGCCTGATTGTTTATTAAGAACTTGCAAGATGATCGCTTTGGACTCATTAGCATCTTTCACCTTGAGGGATTCGAGAGAGGCGGTTGCCATTCCAAAATCACTAGGGGAGATCTCATATTCTTTAATCTGACCATTTAGAAGCTCGGCAATGACAGTTGGCCCCGACAGCGTAATTTCATCAAGACCATCTTTGCCATGCACTACTAAGGCATGCTCGGCCCCCAAGAGTTGTAATACTTTTGCTTGAATACCAACAAGCTCTGAGTTAAATACGCCCATCAAAATATTAGGTGCCTTGGCTGGATTAGTAAGTGGACCTAGGATATTAAAGATGGTTCGTACGCCCAGATCTTTGCGGATGGGGACAACGTTTTTCATGGCCGGGTGGTGGTTAGGGGCAAACATAAAACCTAGCCCAATTTGCTTAATACACCGACCAACAGCCTCGGCTGATAGATTTAGTTTCACACCAAGAGCTTCTAAGACATCAGCACTACCAGATTTACTGCTTACCCCACGATTACCATGCTTCGCAATTTTTGCTCCGGCGGCACATGCAACAAACATCGATGCGGTTGAGATATTGAAGGTATGTGCGCCATCGCCACCCGTGCCAACTACATCCACTAAGTGGGTCTTATCGCCAACACTTACTGGTGTAGCAAAGTCACGCATGACTTGTGCTGCGGCAGCAATTTCAGCAGGGGATTCTTTTTTACTGCGCAGGGCAACCAAGATAGCAGCAACCATTGGCCCAGGAAGCTCACCACCCATGATTCCCCGCATGATATTAATCATGTCTTCTCTGGGTAGTTCTTTGCCTTCAATTAAATGTTGTAAGGCTGCTGATGCGGTCATTGCCATAGAGATAGAGTTACTTCATGTGTAAAAAGTTTTTGAGCAAGGCGTGCCCTTGTTCAGACAAAATAGACTCAGGATGAAATTGCACCCCTTCAACAATGAATTCTTTATGTCTTACGCCCATGATTTCACCATCATCCGTTTCTGCCGTAATCGCTAAGCAAGTTGGTAGAGATGCTTTTTGAATTGCGAGCGAGTGATAACGGGTAACCCTAAAGCGCTCAGGCAAGTCCTTAAAAACGCCTTCGCCCGTATGATGAATCACATCGGTTTTGCCATGCATTACTTTCTTCGCTCGAATAACTTTCCCACCAAATGCCTCTCCAATCGCTTGATGCCCTAGACATACACCCAGGATCGGAATCTTCCCAGCATATTGTTGGATCGTGGCTACAGAGATACCTGCTTCGGTAGGGCTACATGGCCCNNCTCATCGTTGCGAACAACTTTCACCTCTTCGCCTAGTTCAGCAAAGTACTGAACTAGGTTAAAGGTAAACGAATCGTAGTTATCAATCATTAAAAGCATGGTTATGAGCCCCTTGAGGCTTCTGCCAAATCAGCTGCCGCTAAAACTGCGCGTGCCTTCGCTTCCGTTTCTTTCCACTCCGATGTGGGGTCTGAGTCTGCCACTACACCAGCACCTGCTTGCGAGTGCAACATCCCGTCTTTGATGACCCCAGTACGAATCACAATAGCGACATCCATATCACCTGAGAATGAGAGGTATCCAGCAGCGCCACCATAAATACCACGTTTGGTGATTTCCATTTCATCAATTATTTCCATTGCCCGTATTTTTGGGGCACCCGATAGGGTTCCAGCCGGGAAGGTGGCGCGTAAGACATCCATATTGCTCATATTGTCCTTGAGTTCACCCTCAACGGAGCTGACAATGTGTTGTACATGGGAATATTTCTCAATCACCATCGAGTCAGTAAGCTTGACCGTACCGGTTTTGGCAATACGGCCTACATCATTTCGGGCCAAGTCAATTAGCATGACATGCTCGGCAATTTCTTTCGGATCCGCTAAGAGCTCTTTCGCTAATTGCGCATCTTCTTCTGGTGTGGCACCCCGACGACGAGTTCCAGCCAGNNGTGGCACCCCGACGACGGGTTCCAGCTAGTGGTCGAATGGTCACAATCTTTCGATCTTCACGCTTTTCTTGACGCACCAAGATTTCTGGTGACGAGCCCACAATTTGTAGATTCCCAAAGTCATAGAAATACATGTACGGCGATGGATTTAATGAGCGTAGGGCACGGTAAAGTTGCAGAGGCGATTGGGAGTAGGGACGGCTGATACGTTGACCAATCACTACCTGCATACAATCACCAGCCAAAATATATTCTTTGGTCTTGCGTACTGCATTCTCAAAGTTAGCCGCCTTGAACTTTCGAATTAATTCAATATCGACTTCTTTGTTTTGGTTTGCAGGTAATTCTTTTTCAGTGGGGACAATGTTATTTAGTTGCGCTTGCAATTCAGCCAAGCGAGCTGTACCAGCTTTATGGGCATTTTCATCGTTTGGGTCAACATAAATAATGAAATAAATCTTTCCTTCGACATTATCGAGTACCGCCAATTCTTCAGTCAGCATTAATTGAATGTCAGGAACACCAATTTCATCGGGAAGAGAATACTTGGCAAGCCGTTTCTCAATATAGCGAACGGTATCGTAGCCAAAGTAACCCGCAAGCCCACCACAAAAACGGGGTAAGTTTGCTTGGGGCGCAACCTTAAAACGCTTGAAATAGCTATCAATAAAATCAAGCGGATTATCTTGATTGGTTTCTATTACCTTTTCATCGAGCATCACTTCATTGATTGGTAATTCTGGAGTACCCACACTCCTTAATAGAGTGCGTGCTGGTAAGCCAATAATCGAGTAACGACCAAAGCGCTCACCACCGTAGACGGATTCTAATAAATAGGTATTTTTTTGCCCGGATTTTTGTGTGAGCTTTAGGTAAAGCGATAAGGGTGTTTCATCCGCAACCAAAGACTCTGCCAACAAGGCAACTCGGTTGAAGCCTTGTTTGGCAAATTGGTTTAATTCGGGAGCATTCATTGCAGAATTTCTATTTCTTCTAATTGCTATTTGGCGATTTCTTGGCGCATTGCCTCAATGACATCGCGATAATTTGGTTTGCCAAAGATGGCCGAGCCCGCGACAAATGTATCTGCCCCCGCTTTGGCAATTGCTGCAATGTTATCAACTTTGATACCGCCATCCACTTCAAGACGAATGCTTCTGCCACTCGTCTCGCGATATTGATCAAGTACTTTGCGGACCTGACTAATTTTCTGCAAGGTAGCGGGTATAAACGATTGACCACCAAAGCCTGGATTAACAGACATTAGTAGAACCAAATCAATTTGATCAAGTGTGTGGTCTAGCTGCTGAATTGGAGTGGCAGGATTAAGAACTAGACCTGCTTGACAGCCGTTATCCCTAATTAAGCCCAATGTGCGATGAACATGAGCGCTCGCTTCAGGATGAAAGCTGATTAAATTAGCGCCCGCTTTAGCAAAATCAGGCACGATCCGATCTACAGGTTCAACCATGAGATGTACGTCGATCATTGCAGGCTTGCCATTTTTAAGCGCATGAGGACGAATCGCTTCGCAAACCAAGGGCCCCACAGTTAAATTAGGGACGTAGTGGTTATCCATCACATCAAAATGGATCCAGTCCGCGCCTGCATCCAAGACGGCTCTTACTTCATCACCTAACTTGGCAAAGTCTGCAGACAGGATAGAGGGTGCAATAACTGGGCTTATTTGACTCATATGGGGGCTAATTTAAGGCTTTTTGGCTTGTCATACCTAGATTCTAGCTTGCGAACAGGTAATGGATAGAGCAGAATGCTGTTCATGAATCCACCAGAAATTACCGTAACAGTTCGGCCACAATACCTACCTGAGCAATCTGATCCTGAAAATCAGCAATTTGCCTTTGCATACACCGTAACCATTCGAAACACAGGTGCTTCGGGGGTGCAGTTGATCGCACGGCATTGGTTCATCACCGATGGCGATGGGGAGGTCCAAGAGGTGAAAGGTTTGGGCGTGGTGGGGCAACAGCCTTTATTGCGTTCTGGGGAGCATTTTGAATACACTAGTTGGGCAACCCTGCCCACCCCAGCCGGTACCATGCGTGGTGAGTATTTTTGTGTAACTGAGGACGCTCAATTTTTCCAAGCAGATATTCCAGAATTTGCCTTGGTAATGCCAAGAATCTTGCATTAAAGCCTTTTTAGTAGGGGCAATTGCCCTAAGGATTAACCCTAATTATTAGAATTTTAGGGTTATTACAGGAGCATTTTCTGCTAAAAATATACCTCGCTGTTTTTATTAATTTGTTGTTAAAGGATTTTTATGAAAAAAACTTTATTAATGCCGTTGGCTATATCAATCATCGGCTTGTTTTCTACCCCTGCGGCATTTGCGCAACAGAGCACTCTAGACAAGATGAGGTCTAGCGGAGCAGTAACTATGGGTGTGCGCGAATCCTCTGGTGCACTTTCTTACACATTAGGTGACGGTAAGTACGCAGGTTTTCATGTTGAGATTTGCAACAATGTATTGCGTGATATTCAAAAGCAATTGAACCTGAAAACATTGGATATTAAATATAGTCCAGTGACCTCACAAAATCGTATCCCATTATTGCAAAACGGGACTGTTGATATTGAGTGTGGCTCAACCACTAATAATGCAACTCGTCAAAAAGATGTGGCATTCGCAGTAACAACCTACGTTGAAGAAATTCGGATTGCTGTAAGAGCGAATTCTGGTATTACATCGCTCAATCAGTTAAATGGTAGAAAAGTAGCGACAACAACGGGCACTACATCTGTGCAACGTTTACGTCAACATGAGAAAGCAACTGGCGTGAATTTTGAAGAAGTTTTCGGTAAAGATCATGCTGATAGCTTTTTATTACTTGAAACTAGTCGTGCCGATGCGTTCGTAATGGACGGATCTATTTTGGCCGGTAATATTGCCAATGCTAAGAATCCAGCTGATTTTAGGATTGTTGGTGAGGTGATTGGAGTAGAGCCGATTGCAATCATGATGCGTAAAGATGATCCAACTTTCAAGAAAGCCGTGGATGACAGCATCATTAAAATGATGAAAGACGGCACTCTGACAAAATTGTGGGATAAGTGGTTTATGCAGCCTATTCCTCCTAAAAATGCCAGAGTTGGTTTAGCTCTCTCAGACAGCACCAAACAAGCTTGGTCTGGTCCAAATGACAGACCTGCTGAAGATTATCAAAAGAAGTAAGCAGAAGGTTTTTAGCGAGTGCTTATATGACCTTAGATTGGAGTGTCTTTTGTAAAGACACTTTGACTGGAGAAGCAGCCCCGCGCTGCTTCTCTTTTTTATTTGGCATGGATCCAAATGCCGATCCTACTTATTTAGATTGGTTATTTACGGCATGGGGTTGGACCCTATCCGTAGCGGGCCTAAGTCTGGTCCTTGCGTTATTGATGGGTGTGATGATTGGCACCCTCAGAACC
>DENG01000118.1 GCA_002359975.1 Polynucleobacter sp. UBA2650 | reverse complement strand
CCAAAAGGCGTTGCCCTAGTCTTGCATATTGAACAAGAAAATCCTGTTATTGCCAATGCCCGTATCCCAACCGTTAAGGCTGAACCAGAGCCAAGCGCAGCACCTACAGCACCTGTGGCTGATGCCGCTGCTGGAGATAAGGAAGCAAAAGATAAAGAAGCAAAGAGCTAATCTCTCTTATTCTGATGTCTTGAAGAACCCGCCCTGTGCGGGTTTTTTATTGATCAATCCGACTCGTTTATAGTTTGATGATTGCTATAAATAATGATCTGCATTCTCATATGATTCGCTTAATCGTTGGTCTTGGTAACCCTGGTGCAAAGCACGAATCGGATCGTCATAATGCCGGATTTTGGTTTATTGATCGCTTAGCGAGTCAACACAAACAGCTCCTTCAGCCTGAAAAACGCTTTCTTGGCAAAGCAGCAAAGATTCGGGTGGAAGGGCAGGATATTCACTTATTAACACCCGATACCTATATGAACTTAAGCGGGGAATCGGTTGGGCCGCTGTGTCGCTTTCATAAAATTACACCCCAAGAGGTCTTGGTTGTTCATGACGAGCTCGATCTAAAACCTGGTATGGCTCGGCTCAAACAGGGTGGTGGCAATGGTGGTCATAATGGTCTCAAAGATATTCAGTCCCATTTATCAAGCCCACAATTTTGGCGCCTACGCTTTGGGATCGGCCATCCCCGTGATCTTCCTGGCGATAAAGCAAAGATGGATGTGGCTGATTATGTATTAAAGAAGCCTAGCAGCGAGGAACAAAGTAAGATTGATCAAGCAATCGATAAAGCCTTAAGAACACTTCCTTTATTTATAAAAGGTGATGTTCAAAATGCGATGCAGGCTATCCACGGGCCCGACTAATTAAACCGCGGCCTTTTTAATCTTGGTCAGCGTGTGATATTTACTCATTAGCTGTTCTTGAGTTTCTGAATAATTTGGATTTAATGGAATGCAGTCTACTGGGCAGACCTGACGACATTGGGGTACATCGAAATGCCCAACACACTCGGTGCATTTATTTGGATCAATCTCATAGATTTCAAGGCCCATGTAAATGGCATCATTGGGACACTCTGGCTCACAGACATCGCAATTAATGCACTCATCTGTAATCATTAAAGCCATGGTTTAAACCTTTAGTGTACGAACCAAACCAGAATAGCTTATTTTGTCTTGGTTTGTGCGTTCTTTTGATGTAACCATTTTTCTACTGAGGGAAACACAAATTTACTGACGTCACCGCCCATTAATGCAATCTCACGCACAAATGTTCCTGAAATAAATTGGTACTGATCCGATGGCGTTAAGAACAAGGTTTCTACATCGGGTAACAAGTATCGGTTCATTCCTGCCATCTGAAACTCATACTCAAAATCAGAAACTGCACGTAAGCCCCGCACAATCACGCGCGCATTGTGCTCTCTTGCAAAATCTTTCAGCAGTCCGCAGAACCCAGCAATTTCTACATTGGGATAGTGCCCCAATACCTCTTTTGCAATTTCAATACGCTCTTCTAAGGTAAAAATCGGCTTTTTACTTCGACTATCAGCAACACCGACAATAAGCTTCGTAAAAATACTAGAAGCGCGACGCACGAGATCTTCGTGTCCACGAGTGAACGGGTCAAAAGTTCCTGGGTAAACGGCAATGGTCATAAAACACCCTTAATAATCTGAATACATAAGAGTTTAGCCCGAAGTGCGCCTGAATAATGCTGCTTTTGTTTGTGTTGTCTGCATTTGTCTTGAACAGGCCCAATTAGGCATTAACAACTCTAACTCTAAAAGATCTTGAGTAGTCGGACATTCAATATAAATTCCGCCCCCAGAGTGGTCATCACAAATACGGGCAGCTTCCACGACTGCCTGCTTTAAGAGCGCAGGCTGGTTAAAGGGTGGGTCAAGAAAAATCAAATGATAGGCTGCGGTGTTCGCTTGGCCCATATGGATAATCCCATCTCCCTGCATGACCTTTAAATTTCCTTGAATTGGGGAAGATAACAAAAGCTGATATTGGGATTGCAGCTGCGCAACGATCTTTTTATCTTTTTCGATTAGAACGACTTCTTTTGCATCGCGTGACGCTGACTCAAAACCAAGAGCACCTGATCCAGCAAAAGCATCAAGAACTTTAAGGCCACTTAGGTCTTGACCTAACCAGTTAAAAAGAGTTTCTCGGACACGATCAGAGCTAGGGCGCAAACCCTCTTGAGATAAGACTGAAATTTGTCGACTACGCCAGACCCCACCAATAATACGAATCCGATTGGGATGGCCCGACAATTACTGCGCCCCTCCAACCAGAATGCTAATCATGCGCCCCATATCTAAATGGCGCTGAAACGCTGCACGTACATCCTCTTTTTTTACTGCAGCCACTTGCTGAGTCCAAACATCCAAAGTATTAAGTGGCAATTGATTCCAAGTAATGGCAGATAAGTTATCCAATAATTTACGATTACTATCTAAACGTAGTGGAAATCCATTCATTAAATTTGACTTGGCCGCTGCCAACTCTGAATCACTAGGCCCCTCTTTAATAAAGCGAGCGATTGTTTCTTGTAAAACTACTAGGGCTTGATTGGCTTGATCGTTGCGCGTCTGCAAGCCCGCCTCAAAACTACCAGTTTCACGACCAGGCTGAAAATAGCTAAACACACTATAGGCATAACCTCGCTTATCACGAACCTCTCCAACCAATCTAGAGACAAAGCCACCACCCCCTAATACATAATTACCAACCAGGAGTGGAAAATAGTCAGGATTACTCCGCGTAATAGAACTCATTCCTAATGCAATATGAGTTTGCTGCGTCTGAAACGGGATACGAATTAGTCGATCGGCCTCAGGTGCAAGCGGTGAAGGAATAAAAGGGGGTAATGCTGGGATTGCTGGGCCCTGCTGTGGGAGCTGAGCGATTAATTTCTCAGCCACTTGTTTAGCTGTTTTTACATCTAAATCACCCACCATATTGATAATCATGCGATCTTGTCGATAGAAATTTCGATGGAATCTTTTTAGATCATCTGCGTCAATGGAAGCAATCGATAGCAAGCTGGGTGACTCCGCTAAGGGATAATCCCGGAATAACTCCTTACGAAAGCGCTTTTGCATTACTACTTCAGGCTTTGTATCCCCTTCTGCAATTGCCGAGGAAATCCGTTGTTTCTCCCGAGCAACAATCTGTACATCAAAAATTGGTTTTGAGATAGCAGCACTTAATAAATCAAGAACAGGATTAAATACATCTGGCTTACTCAAAGACCTGGCTCGCACAATAGTGCGCTCGCCACTTGCGGATGCGCTAATGCTTGCTCCTAGATCAGCAATAGCATCAGCTTGCATTGCCTCATTTAAAAGGCTGCCGTTCCATTCAATTCCTCGGGTTAATAGAGCTGCGGTTAAGCCTGCTAGGCCACTTTTTCCCTTTGGGTCGTAACGACTACCAGCATCGACACTAATCTCAATATCAATCATTGGAATTGTGGTGGCCTGAACTAAATAAGCTTTACTGCCATTACTTAATGCGATCTCTTGAATGGGTAAGACGGCATATGCCTTACCCCATATACCGCACCCCAGTGCGATAAAAATAAGGAGGTAACGCTTAATATAAATCTGAACGATATACATCATATTTTCTCAATGCCGCAAATTGCTAGGAAGGGAGGGAATAGGTTTCGGATTTGCCGATACGGTTCTTGCTTGTGGTTCTAGGGTGACAATCGTTAGACCGTCAACAATGAAATATCGCTTAACCGCTGCCTTGATTTGCTCTGACTGGATTTGCTGAATGCGCTCAATGATTCGATCCAAATCTTTCCATGAGACGTGGGCAATCTCAGCACTACCAATTTCCATTGCTTGAGCAAAAATAGAGTCACGCTTATAGATTTGAGAGGCTAAAAGTTGAGCCTTAATCCTTTTTAGCTCTGCCTCTGTGATCCCATTCATGGCAATCTCTTGTATAGTTTGTAAGATACCTTTTTCCAGATCAGAAACTGACTGTCCTTTAGCCACAGTTGCACTAATCATAAAAAGCTCTGGTCCGCGGCTAATAAGGTCGTAGCTCGCACCCGCATTATTTGCCAGACGCTTACTACGAACTAACTCTCGATTGAGTCGGGAGTTATCATGGCCACTGAGTGCTGCAGACAAGACCTCAAGCGCATAGGGATCTGCATCATCCATTTTCTTTGGGTCTAATTTAGGAACTTTCCACCCCATCATTATTTGTGGGCTATCGGCCAGCGCTTTGAGATTAGCGCGTTTTTCTCCTTTTTGTTCGGGCTCTACTTGCGGCTTACGTTCTGGTAATTGCTTTGCAGAAATCGGTCCATAGTATTTTTCTACAAGCGCTCTCACCTCTAAGGGTTTCACATCGCCCACGACCACAACAATTGCATTGTTAGGGGCATACCAATCCCGATACCACTGCCTCGCATCATTGGGCTTCATGTTTTGTAAATCGTTCATCCAGCCAATAATGGGATGGCGATAAGGAGAGCTTGTAAAGGCGGTGGCCATCATCAATTCCCGCATCAAGCCATTTGGGCTGTCATCGGTACGTAGACGTCTCTCCTCCATCACAACCTGAATTTCCTTTAAGAACTCTTCATCTGAAAACTTCAGATTTGCCATACGATCAGCCTCTAGTCGCATGACATCGGCAAGTTTTGATTTTTCAATCTGTTGAAAATACCCCGTGAAATCACGGGCAGTGAATGCGTTCTCACGCCCCCCGACTGCTGCAACCATTCTGGAAAAATCTCCCGATTTAACCTTTTCTGTTCCCTTAAACATCATGTGCTCAAGCACGTGCGCGACGCCGGTCTTGCCATTAAGCTCGTCCATCGATCCTGCGCGATACCAAACCATATGAGCCACTGTGGGTGCACGACGATCCTCTTTCACTACTAAACGTAAGCCGTTTTTAAATTGATACTCGTGTGTATCTATCTTATTGGCCCACGCCCCTAGCGGTAAGCATGCACTGACGCATAAGCCCAACAGGATCAGAATCCTCAGGGTGGATAAGCAAACGAATCTAGGTGTGTTTAGAGTGACTATCATCTCATTGTTGACGTGGTCTTGAACTTGTTAAGATCTACCTAAAGGATTGTATCGATAATGTTTGGTTTACGTAAAACGCTTGGTTCCCTATTTGGTCTTCATCCAATTGATGAGTCCTGGTTTGAGCAATTAGAAGAAACCCTTCTAAAGGCAGATGTTGGGATTGCGACCACCAACGTACTTATTGCTAGCCTTCGTAAACTAGCTAAATCCCAATTGATCCAAAATGCTGAGGATTTAAAAGGGTTATTGGTTCAGGAGATTAGCCGTCTTTTAGCTCCTCTTGAAAATCCTCAAAACCCTCTTTTATTAAGCCAGTCAAACCACAAACCTGAAATCTGGCTAATCGTTGGGGTTAATGGTGCAGGTAAAACAACCTCTATCGGCAAACTTTGTCATCACTTTCAAGTGCAAGGTAAATCTGTTTTATTGGCTGCTGGCGATACCTTCAGAGCTGCGGCGCGCAATCAACTCAAGGAATGGGGGGAGCGCAACCAAGTCCAAGTCTTAAGCCAAGAAAGTGGTGACGCGGCAGCCGTTGCGCACGACGCTATACACGCTGCGATTTCTCGCCAAATCGATGTTCTGTTTATTGATACGGCTGGGCGCTTAGCGACCCAAGGAAATCTGATGGAAGAGCTCAAAAAGGTAAAACGGGTGATCTCCAAGGTGGTTCCAGATGCGCCCCATCAAATTGTCCTCGTTCTAGATGGCAATACTGGTCAGAATGGCATTGCACAAGTTCTGGCATTTAGGAATGCAATTGGTCTTCAGGGGATTATTGTCACCAAATTGGATGGTACTGCTAAGGGTGGCGTTATTTGTGCGCTTAGCAAAGCCCTTGAGACCCCCCCAGAAACGGGCACCCCCGCCTTCAAAACCTTTGTCTATGCCCTGGGTAAAGGGGAGGGCCTATCTGATCTAGAGCCCTTTAATGCAAAAGCATATGCTAAAGAGCTGGTAGAATAACCATATTAATCAAGGTCTTATAAATTGATAGTGAGATTAGCACTCTCCTTATAGGAGTGCTAGAATTAACATATTGCAATCAAACTAATCAATAAATCGATGACTTTGAATACAGCCTTAAAACCTATTAATCGCAATACTTCGGCAGGCGGTCTGGCTATGCCTTTGCCTGCGCTTGGCGTTGGAACGATTGACGCCTATTTAGCGCATATCAACCGCTTACCAATGCTGAGCGCTGCTCAAGAATTTACTCTTGCGCAGGAGTATCGTCGTTCTGAAAATTTAGATGCGGCTCGTCAACTGGTTCTCTCACATTTGCGCCTAGTGGCCTCTGTTGCACGTCAATACCTTGGCTACGGAATTCCTCATGCCGACCTCATTCAAGAGGGCAATATTGGTTTAATGAAAGCAGTGAAGCGCTATGATCCCAATCAAGGCGTGCGCTTAGTCTCCTATGCGATTCATTGGATCAAAGCGGAGATTCATGAGTACATCCTAAAAAACTGGCGCTTAGTTAAAGTGGCGACTACAAAAGCGCAACGCAAACTATTCTTTAATTTACGAAGCAACAAACTTTCAGCAAATGCTCTTACTGATTCTGAAATTGAGTCACTTGCTAAGGCTCTTGATGTACGCGGTGCTGATGTCAAAGAAATGGAAATGCGCCTTGCAGGTGGCGACATCTCTATTGATGGCGACGATCAGGATGAAGACCAATTTGCACCCATTCAGTGGCTTGCGGATGAGCGCCATGAGCCCAGCGCTAGACTTTCTCAAAATGATCAATTTGCATTGCAGGGCCCCAAGCTACTGCAAGCTTTAAATACCCTAGATGATCGCAGTCGGGAGATTGTGCAATCTCGTTGGCTCAATATGGATGCAGATGGCCAAGGCTGCAAAACCTTGCAAGACCTTGCACAAGAATATGGCATCTCTGCAGAACGGGTTCGTCAAATTGAAGTAGCTGCATTCAAGAAATTACGACTCGTTCTTAAAGACGAAGAATCCTTACTACATTAATTACTTTAGAAGTATTTTTAAATCATGGGCAATGGGCTCTACCCCCTGCCCATGCTTTATATAAAGACGAAGGTTTCCAGCAGGATCAAACACATAACTACCTGCTGTATGGTCAATCGTATAGTTTTTAGGATTGCTGCCAGGCACTTTGCTGTAGTAAGCCTTAAAGTCTTTTGTTATCTTCATTAGCGCAGCTTCATCTGCAGGTCTCAAACCAATAAAACGGGGATCAAATGCGGGCGGGTACTGCGCCATTAACTCAGCGGTATCCCGTTCTGGATCGACCGTAATAAAAATAACCTGCACGCGATCGGCAAGTGGCCCCAAATCCTTCATGACTCCCTGCATCTCAATCAAAGTTGAGGGGCAAACATCGGGGCAATGGGTATATCCAAAGAATAGGACAACGGCCTTACCCTTGAAGTCGGCTAGTGTTTTATCTTTGCCTTGAGAGTCAAGCAACACAAAGTTGTTTCCAAACGACTTGCTGCCGGTAATATCAACATTTTTAAAACTGGGCTGTGAGCAAGCCGCCAATAAAGTAAGCATTGCTAATGTAAGTAGTTTCTTCATAGAGCTAAAGATAGTGATCAATCAAGATTGCAGCAAATAATAGTGCTAAATAGCTGATGGAGTATTTAAAGGTCTTACGCGCCAACTGATCGCTATAGTTTTGATAAAGACGAATCGCATAGTAAATAAATATACCGCTCAAAATAATCGCTGATACCAAATAAAAAATACCGCTCATTCCATAGATATATGGCAGGATCGATGCGGCTAACAAAATTAAGGTGTAAAGCAAAATATTTAAAAGAGTAAATTTCTCACCATGCGTCACGGGTAACATTGGTAATCCTGCTTGTACATAATCTTCACGACGGTACAGAGCAAGTGCCCAAAAATGAGGTGGCGTCCATACAAAAATAATCAGCACGAGTAGCCAAGCTTCGGCTGAGAGTTGATTGGTCACAGCAACCCAGCCCAAGGCGGGGGGCATCGCTCCTGAAAGGCCGCCAATTACAATGTTTTGTGGAGTTGCGGGCTTTAGGTACCAGGTATAGATAACCGCATAGCCAACAAAGGTGGCAAAGGTAAGCCACATCGTTAAGGGGTTGGTATAAAACCATAGAACGACCATACCAGCGCCACCAAGCCCGCATGAAAAAATAATAATTTGGAAGGGGGTAATTTCTCCGGTAGCAGATGGGCGCCATGCTGTACGCCGCATCTTCGCATCAACAGCTTGCTCAATTAAGCAGTTCACTGCAAACGCAGCACCTGCTAGCAACCATATACCGATGGAACCTCCAATCAAGATGGGCCACGGTACCATGCCAGGGGTTGCCAAAAACATACCGATAATGGCACAAAAGACTGCAAGTTGAGTAACTCGTGGCTTTGTTAAAACCCAATACTGACGCCAACGGGGCATTGGTGGGCGCTCAAAAGACGAAGTGCTCACGATGACCTCTGCCCCTCTACATCACGACCCGAGAAAAAAGAACAGTCACTTCCTGCACTCAGTCGTACTAAGCAAAATAAGATAGCCGCTGCTCCACCGGTATGGAGAAGGGCAGCAACTAAAGGCCACTGGAATACAACATTCGATATACCCGTAATTATTTGTAAGGCTAA
>DENG01000123.1:4144-4329 GCA_002359975.1 Polynucleobacter sp. UBA2650 | reverse complement strand
GTTGGATTAGCAGTACGTAGTCAATAAAATGCCATGAGTACTAGCGCCCTAAACTCATCCTGGCAATTTCATGCAGATCGTGAACCTGGTACCAAAAAGGCATTCACACTCTCTTTAGCAGCACATTTACTCTTACTGGCGCTCTTAACCATGGGCATTAGTTGGAAAACCAGTAGCCCCGCCGG
>DENG01000123.1:732-4025 GCA_002359975.1 Polynucleobacter sp. UBA2650 | reverse complement strand
CCAAAGAAGTGATCAAAAAAATAGAGCCCAAGCCGGAGAAGAAGGCTGAAGTAAAACCACCCGAGAAGAAAGTGGACTCGAAAGAAGAGGCTGCTGCTAAAAAAGCGGCGGCTGCAACTGAAAAGGCCCGTGCCGACCAACTTGCTCGTCTAAAAGCAGCCGCTGGTGCCGAAGGGGGCAGTGGCGGTAAAGTGGGTGACGGTGTCGGTGCAGGAGGTAATGCTCCTCTAGGCTATGCCGATAGGGTGCGCAAAAAGATCAAACCACTCATCATCTTTAATGCGGAGGCTGTTTCTGGAAATCCTGCAGTAGTGGTTCTGCTTGATCTTGCGCCTGATGGCGTGATCCTAAAACGCACTGTGGTCACAGCAAGCTCGGACCCAGCCTGGGACCGAGCCGTTCTTTTAGCAATTGAGCGGGCTGAGAGCCTCCCTCGGGACGAAAACGGCAAGATCCCTATGCGCCAAATTAAATTAACCTTCAAGCCTAAGGATTAAACCTTTCACAGTGCGAAGGACATAAAATAGTGTGCATGGCACAAAATCGAATTAGTTTTTTTCTTCTAGGGCTTATTGCATTTGCTCTCTCTTTGCCAAGTGCTCAGGCACAGATGAACATTGAGATTAAGGGTGTTGGCCAATCCCTTTACCCAGTCGCAGTCTCACGCTTTAAAGATGAGAACAAACTCCCTGTGAGCATTACGGATGTTGTCCGACAAAATCTTGCGCGCAGTGGCTATTTCAAAAATACAGAGGTGGGTAATGGCGTTGAGGATGATCAGCTTGTTCCTAATTTCAAGACCTGGGGATCGCGCGGAGCTGATGCGCTCGCGGTCGGATCCGTCACCGAGAAATCACCAGGTCAATATGAGGTTCGGTATCGCTTATATGACATTCGCAAAGGCGAAAGTCTCAATGGTTTAATTGTTTCTGCCAGCGCAGATAATCTTCGTTTAGCAGCCCACCGCATCTCGGATGACATTATCTTTAAGCTTCTTGGCGAGAAAGGTGTGTTCTCAACTCGCCTCTCTTATGTAATTAAAGAGGGCAAGCGCTTTCGCTTAGTCATCTCCGATGCCGATGGACAAAATATCCGCAATGCACTGAATAGTAGTGAGCCAATTATTTCTGCGGCGTGGTCGCCCGATGGTCAAAAGATTGCATACGTGTCATTTGAGGATCGTAAACCGATTGTCTATGTACATGAGCTTGCCTCTGGAAGACGTATTGTTTTATCTAATGCCAAAGGCAACAACAGCGCCCCCTCCTGGGCACCAGATGGAAAATCGCTTGCGATCTCATTATCCAAGGACGGTAATACCCAAATTTATCGGGTCAATGCCGACGGCAGTAATTTACAACGCCTAACCCAAGGTAGCACCATCGATACGGAGCCACAGTTTTCTCCAGACGGTAAGTTCATTTATTTCACCAGCGATCGCGGTGGCAACCCACAAATCTATCGCATGAGTGCTGAGGGGGAACGAGGAGAGTCCGCAAGACGGATTAGCTTTAAGCAGCCCTATGCAACCTCTGCTCGCATTTCTCCGGACGGTAAAAACCTAGCTTATATTGCTGGTGTTGGCGGTGGATTCAAGCTTTACTTAATGAACTTACTCACTGGTGATTCGACCGCTATGACTGATACCAGCTTTGATGAGTCTCCTAGCTTTGCCGCAAATGGTCGCTATATTCTTTATGCCACGCAAGTCGGTGGTAAAAAGGTATTGGCTGCAGTCTCCGTTGATGGCTACGTCAAGCAAATATTAAGCATTCCGGGATCGGATGTACGCCAGCCCTCCTGGGGCCCATTCATGGATCAATAGTTTCTGAATGGGCCTGTCATCATGAGAAGGCATAATAGGGTTTGGAATCAACTTCTAAATTTGTATTGATCGAATAAAAATAAAGTTGCATTTACTTGAGGGAGAGCATATGAAAACCACATCACCCCAGCGTCGTTTAGCCCTTGCCGGTATTCTTAGTGCAGTAAGCTTCTTGAGCGCCTGCTCATCAGGTGTTAAGTTGGATGATCTAAGTACCGTCAAAGCCGGCGGTAGCGACAGTAGTAACTTTGCTTCCCAGCCTTGGAATGATCCCAAGAGCCCCCTATTCCAACGCAGTATTTATTTTGACTTTGATGAGTTCACCATCAAACCTCAGTATCAAAATATGCTGCAAGCAGGAGCAGCCTTCCTCAAACAAAATCCTCAACAAAAAATCATGATCCAAGGAAATACGGATGATCGCGGTACTGCTGAGTACAACCTTGCTCTAGGTCAACGTCGCTCCGATGCAGTTCGGAGAGCGTTTGCTGCTCTCGGTGTGCCTGATGGTCAAATGGAAGCGGTTAGTCTTGGTAAAGAAAAGCCAAAGGCTGAAGGTAACAACGAGGCGGCTTGGGCAGAAAACCGCCGTGCCGATATCATCTATCTCACCAAGTAATAAAGGCGAGTAATCATCGTGATTTTTAGATTTAAACCTGCCCTGTATGTGTTCGGAGCGCTATTACTGCTTTCACAAAATACATGGGCACTATTTTCAGATGATGAGGCACGTAAAGCAATTCTCGAGTTACGTAAATCGGTTAGCGCATCACAGGCTGCTATCTTGGACCTCCAAAATCAGATCGATAAAATCAAATCCGAGAATGCACAATTGCGCGGTCAAATTGAGACCTTACAAAAACAAAGTGATGATCTAAGTAGCAATCAAAAGACCTATTATCAAGACCTTGATGCGCGCCTTGCGCGCCTAGAACCACAAACTGTCGAGGTGGAGGGGGTGACTGGCATTGTTCAGGCTGGAGAAAAGACAGCCTACGATGACGCCCTCAAATCCTTTCAGGCAGGCCAAGGTAAAAAAGCTGACAGTGATTTCACGACCTTTATTCGCAAATATCCATCGAGTCCTTATCTTCCTCTAGCGCTCTATTGGTCCGGCAATACCAAATACGTCCTAAAAGATTACAACGCAGCCATCACTCAATTACAGAGTCTGATTACTCGCTACCCAGGGCATCAGCGCGTGCCAGCAGCTATCCTTACTATGGCAAACGCTAATCTGGAGTCTGGTAAAAAGGCTGTAGCCAAGAAGTTGTTAACGGATCTAATTACTAAATATCCAGATTCTGATGCTGCAAAAGAAGCGAAGCCTATCTTGGCAAGCATTAAATAAACTAGAGTTGTAATCGATTGTAGTTTTATCCGTGAATCAATCTCCTACCTCTGCTTTTCATCTAAGCAAACCACGAACCCAAAATGCTCCAGCTGTTGTCTTATTTTCTGGTGGACT
>DENG01000123.1:0-673 GCA_002359975.1 Polynucleobacter sp. UBA2650 | reverse complement strand
AAATTGCTCATGCCATCGGGGTTTTGCAACATGAGATTATTCATTTAGATCTTCCACGGTTTGGTGGCTCTGCGCTCACAGATCATTCCTTGCATATTCCAACAAGTAAGGACCAAGCTATCGTAGGTGACAAGAAGCCAAGTATTCCGATTACCTATGTACCTGCGCGCAACACCATCATGCTATCGCTGGCACTGGCGTGGGCTGAGTCAATTTCAAGTTTAGATATCTTTTATGGGGCCAATGCTGTCGATTACTCTGGCTATCCAGACTGTCGGCCTGAATATGTTCGCTCATTTGAATCAATGGCGAATCTAGCTACTAAAGTTGGGATTGAATCGCCCGATCCAGAAAATCGCTTTCGTATCCACGCCCCAATTATTCAATTAAGTAAGGCACAAATCATTCAGCTGGGCGCTGGGATGGGCGTTAACTACAGTCAGACGGTATCTTGTTATCAAGCCAATAGTCAGGGTGAGGCATGTGGTATTTGCGAGTCTTGCCAACTTCGTAAAGCTGGCTTTGCAGAGGCTGGCGTTCCTGATCCCACCCGCTACCAAATCAGTATCTAGACTTTCTTTATTCTTTACCCAACATACGCGCCACATAGCGCGCGATCAGATCGACCTCTAAGTTCACAGGATCACCCGCTTTTAGTTGCCCCAAAGTAGTT
>DENG01000067.1:18748-25130 GCA_002359975.1 Polynucleobacter sp. UBA2650 | reverse complement strand
TCATCGAGTGCAAAAAGGGCTGCTTTTGCATTGAGGGTATCAAAAATTGTTTCTACTAAAAAAAGGTCTGAGCCGCCTTCAAATAATGCTTCTGCCTGTTCGCGATAGGCTTTACGTAAAGCATCAAAATGCACATTGCGGGCGCCTGGATCATTCACATCCGGAGAGATACTTGCTGTCTTAGGTGTTGGTCCAATCGCACCGGCTACAAAACGAGGTTTATCCGGGGTGCTAAATTGATCGCATGCTGCACGAGCTAACTTAGCCGCTGCAAGATTCATCTCACGAGCAAGCTCCGGCATTTTGTAGTCTTCCTGCGCTATCGAGGTAGCGCCAAAGGTGTTGGTCTCAATAATGTCTGCACCAGCTGCTAGATACTCATCGTGGATCTGTCGAATGGCTTCGGGCTGCGTTAAGACCAAGAGCTCATTATTTCCTTTTAAATCGATTGGATGATTGGCAAAGCGCTGGCTATGTTTTAAGCCTCGATAATCCGCTTCGCTAAACTTTTTCTGCTGAATCATGGTGCCCATCGCGCCATCCAGAATCAAAATGCGCTGCCTTAGGAGCGAAGGCAAGGCTGCCCCTCGGGTATAGGGCTTCCCCGACTTGGATTGCTTAGTTTGGGTTTGCATTACTGCAGAAGTGGTATTAATCTTCATCAACCCGTTATTTTATCGATAATGTGACTATTTAGCCTGTTAGGAGAATTTATGTTTAGCGCTATCCCGGATTTCAATCAAAGTCTAGAGATGTTCAAAACCATGTGGGATCAAAATAATACGGCGAATGCAGGCTCCCCTTTTATGCCCGGCATGAGCTCGGGCATGTCTAGCTTTAATGGTGGTATGCCTACTTTTGATATTGAAGAACTGGATAAGCGCATTAAAGACCTCAAAAGTGTGGAGTCTTGGCTTTCCCTCAACCTGAATATTCTGAAATCCACCATACAAACCTTGGAGGTTCAAAGAGCGACCCTCTTAGCAATCAAATCCTTTGGGGATGCCATGGCAAACCCGCCAAGCTCTAGCTCTGAGGCTAAGACAAGCTCTACAAAGGCGAAGCCGCGCAAAAGCGCCAAATCCCGTCCTCGCAAAGCGAGCGCCGCAGCTTCTTCTGATGCCACAGATAATTCAGGTGGGCAATAGCTTCTCCCATCGCAAAACTAAGTTGGTGATTATCAAGCTTTCGTCGAAATAGAACAGGAATAATCTCAAAGGCATGTTTAGGGGTTTGGCAAGCCTCAAGGGTTTCGGATAAACGGGCGCGATGATGCTCATGCAACTGCTCAATCCGAGTATGTAGGCCCCTAAAGGGCTTTCCATGTGATGGCAGCACGAAGGTGTCTAGCGGTAAAGATAGCCACTGCTCTAATGAGCGAAGATATAAACCCAAGGGGTCAGCATCAGGATCGGCATCATACACACTGACATTCGTTGAGATCCGAGGCAACACCATGTCCCCAGAAATAAAAATATTGAGTTTTGTGCAATAAAGAGTGACGTGCTCAGGAGCATGACCATAGCCCATGGATACCCTCCATCGATGATCTCCAATTTGGACCTCATCGCCCTCCATGATGCGGCGATAACGACGCGGCACCTGTGGCACTAGCCGACTGTAGTAATCAGAACGGCTTCGAATGCGCTCTAGATCTTCGGTACCCATTAAACCATGACGAGCGTAATGATCTGCTGCACCACCACTGCCGCTACTGGCGCCGACAGCAACTCCGCCCTCCTTACTACTTAACCACTGTGCCATGAGAAAGTCACTCATGGAAACCCATAGCGGCGCCTTCCAGCGCTCACATAAAAAATGTGCAAGGCCAATGTGGTCTGGATGCATATGAGTAACCAAGACACGCAAAATCGGCAATCCGTGTAGATGTTTTGCAAAAATAGACTCCCAATGAGTTTTAGTCTCATCATTGGTAATCCCACAATCAATCACTGTCCAGCCATCTTGATCGGCAATTCGGTCTTTTAACAACCATAAGTTGATGTGATCAAGAGCAAAGGGTAAAGGCATCCGGATCCAATAGATCCCTGGGGCAATCTCCATGGTGTGGCCTGCTTCCACTAAGGTCTCTCCATATGGATAAATCAGCGGACTTGCAGGCTGAGAGAGTGGGTTAGTTTGGGTCATTTGAGTCCAGTTTAAATGCTAGATACACTCTTATTATGAACAATCCCTTTCCAAAACTATTATCCTCGCAGGTAGCCTTTGATATGGCACAGACCTTGTTAATGGGTTTTCAGCGGCATTACAGTATTTTTAGGGAAGCTGGTAAGTCCGCAAAGGAATCCTTTGAGAAACAAGATTGGCACAACATCCGTCAACTATTACGCGACCGAATCACTTTTTATGATCAGCGCGTCATTGAGACGGCCCAAGCGCTTGAAGAGGAGTTTGATGCCCATGCAATTTCAGATGAGATCTGGCAACAAGTTAAGCTTCATTACATTGGACTACTGTCTAACTTACATCAGCCAGAGCTTGCTGAGACCTTTTTTAATTCGGTAACCACTCGCATCTTAGCGAGCCGGTATTTTAATAATAAGTTTATCTTCATACGCCCTACCATCTCCACTGAATATCTTGAGAATGATGAAGCGCCAAGTAAACCATCGTATCGAGCCTACTATCCTGGTGATATTAGTGGACTTAGGACAGTCACGCGCAACTTACTGACGAGTTTTGAGTTACAAAATCCCTTTGAGAATCTAGAGCGTGATCTCACTCTCACGACTGAGTTAATTGAAAACTCATTAGCTGATACCAATAGCTCGACCGATTTTCAAATTCATGCTCTCAGTACTTTATTTTTTAGAAATAAAACGGCTTATATTATGGGTCGCATTATTAATGGGGAGAAAATATTCCCTCTTGTTATAGCTTTGATGCATAACCCGAAAGGCCAACTTGTTATTGATGGGGTCTTACTTACTGAAGTACATTTGCGTCTGATATTTAGTTTTACACACAGCTACTTTTTAGTTGATATGGAGGTGCCATCAGCTTATGTCACATTTATGCGTAGCCTCTTACCTCACAAGCCACGTGCAGAAATTTACAATATGGTGGGCTTACAAAAACATGGTAAGAACTTGTTTTATAGAGACTTTCAACATCACTTGATGCACTCTACCGATAGGTTTCGGATCGCCCCTGGAATTCGGGGATTAGTTATGCTGGTATTTGACTTACCTAGCTATCCCTATGTATTTAAGCTAATTAAAGATTATTTCCCACCGCCCAAGGAAACGAGCCGTGAACAAATTATGGCGAAATATCAATTAGTGAAACAGCATGACCGTGTAGGGCGCATGGCCGACTCATTAGAGTTTTCTAATGTAGCATTCCCTTTAGAGCGCTTCACGCCTGAGCTACTTTCTGAAATACAAGAGCAGTGCTCCTCCTTATTAGAACTTAGTATCAATCCCACTGGAGAAAAAGAGCTCATCATCAAGCACCTTTATATTGAAAGACGGATGACCCCGCTCAATATCCGTCTGCAAGAGGGCTCTCCAAGCGAAGTAGAGGACGGGGTAATTCAGTACGGAGAAGCGATTAAGAACTTAATTGCTGCAAATATTTTCCCTGGGGACTTACTCTATAAAAATTTTGGTGTAACGCGCTATGGTCGTGTTGCTTTTTATGATTACGATGAAATTGAGTACCTAACTGATTGTGAGGTACGTCACGTCCCGGCACCACGCAATGAAGACGATGAAATGGCAAGTGAGCCTTGGTATCGCATTGGGCCTAAAGATATCTTCCCTGAAACTTATAAAACCTTTTTGCTAGGAAATGATCGTATTAAACAACTACTGCTGAAGCATCATGCTGATTTATTTGATCCAGCAATGTGGCAAAGCTATAAAGATCGCTTACTTTCTGGAGAGATTCCAGATTTTATTGAGTACGATCACTCTCTTCGTCTAAAAAATATCTTTCCCCAAAAATTTTCTTAAACTTTGTGATCAGTGGGCTCACTAGTGACATAGGTGTATTTAACGATTTACATCCACAATTACGCGGCCACGGATCTTACCGTCAATCAAATCACTGCTAGCCTGGATGGCTTCTTCTAAGGAGATCTCTTTAGCAATCTCCAGTAGTTGTTGCGGTTTGCAAAGTTTTGCTAAATGGTCCCAGGCTTCTATCCGCACTGCCTTTACTTGTGTGACGCTGTTAATGCCATACAGGGTGATACCGCGCAATATAAATGGGGCAACGCTTGCCGGGAAATCCATCCCTTGAGCCAGACCACATGCTGCTACTGCGCCATTCGCTTTGGTTGCGGCACAAGCATTAGCCAAGGTATGGCTTCCCACTGAGTCGACCACGGCAGCCCAGCGCTCTTTTGCCAAGGGTTTGCCAGGCTGAGAAAGGCTGGCGCGCTCAATTACCTCACTGGCGCCCAAAGACTTTAAATAATCCGTCTCTTCTGGACGACCGCTACTCGCCACCACGGTATACCCCAACTCATGCAATAAGCTAATTGCAAAACTGCCTACTCCTCCGGCTGCACCGGTTACTAATATCTCACCATCGCCCACTCGCACACCATGCTTTTGGAGCGCCATAATGCACAACATAGCGGTATACCCAGCGGTCCCAATGGCCAATGATTGCTTTGCTGTCAATGCTTTAGGAAGGGGTATTAGCCATTCAGATTTAAGTCGCGCCTGCTGAGCTAATCCACCCCAATGAGATTCGCCCACTCCCCAACCATTTAATAAAACTAGATCGCCCGGCTTAAACTCCGAGCTGCTGCTCTCAATCACTTCTCCTGTAAGATCAATTCCTGGAATCATAGGAAAGCTCCGCACAATCGGACTCTTACCGGTAATGGCCAAACCGTCTTTGTAATTTAGAGTGGAGTAATGCACCTTGATGCGAACATCTCCTTCTGGCAAAGCGCTTTCATCTAAATTACTCAATTGAGCACGGTAACCCTGCTCATCTTTATTTATTAAAATGGCTCTAAACATTTTTTTCCTAAATCAGTAAATGAATGGGATAACTAAATCAAATTTTGCAAAAGCGTTTATCCTACTACTTCAAAGTTCATTATGAGGCTTTTACATGAAACGTATTGTATTCATCCTGCTAGCAGCACCTCTTTTTCTAAGCGCATGCGCCTCTTCTGAGCTGAAGATGTCTTTGGGCAATATGCGCCTGATTAATTCTAGTGCTGAGCCCCAACAAGTCATGGATTTTGCTAATAAAATTTGTAAGGATGATTTTTATATTGGAGCGAGTTTCATATCAAAAGCTGGCAAAGACTATCGCTTTAAGTGTGTGAAAGCCGAAGAAAATGAACTGCTTATCCCTATTCCTGGTTTAAAACCCTCAAACTCTAAATAAAAGTAGAAGTCATTGCAAAATCAATTTTCTGCCCAGGAACTCAGACGAGCTTTTTCTTGCTTTGCCACCGGTGTCACGGTCATTACCGGCTTAAATGAAGATGCACAACCAGTTGGAATCACAATAAGCTCATTTAACACGGTATCGCTCAACCCCCCATTGGTACTTTGGAGCATTGGCAGTCAATCGGACTTATGCAATTGTTTCCGTATTGGGCAGAAGCAACTAATTCATGTCCTAGATATTAATCAGAAAGAGTTGGCTCTTGTCTTTGCAAAACAACTTAATAAAAATAGTATTCAAATGGAACACCGGATTGAGCCAAGCGGTTTAATGCGTCTTGCTAATTGTTTGGCTTATTTTGAATGCGAGACTGTTGCTGTTCATGAAGGCGGCGATCATCATATTATCGTGGCGCGTGTTTTGAGTATCGAGCAAGATTCAGATCGCCATCCACTTTTGTTTGCACAAAGCCAATTTAATCAACTTGCTCTTGATCCAGAAGGTAGTATCAAATGATGACACTGTGGGGTAGAAAATCGTCGATTAATGTCCAAAAAGTACTTTGGGTACTCGCGGAACTTGGCTTGGACGAGGGATCTGACTTTAAACAAATTGATGCGGGTCTACATTTTGGTATCAATAAGACCCCGGATTATTTAAAACTAAATCCCAATGGCCTGGTCCCAACCCTAGAAGATGGAGCTCTTGTTCTGTGGGAATCCAATACCATCATGCGCTATCTTGCTAAAAAGTATGACTCCAATAATGCCTTCCCAGATGATCTTGCAAGCCAAGCCTCTTCTGAGAAATGGATGGATTGGCAAATTAGTACTCTATGGCCATCATTGCGCGTTCCATTTCTTGGCCTTACTCGTGTCCCCGAGGAAGAACGTGATTACACTGCCATCAAAAATGCTTTCCAAGAATCTAATCGACTTTTGGGTATTTTTGATGGCGTCCTTGCCAATCAAGCTTTTTGCTCGGGCTCCAAATTTAATCTGGG
>DENG01000067.1:11425-18651 GCA_002359975.1 Polynucleobacter sp. UBA2650 | reverse complement strand
TTAAATTTCTTTTGCTGATGATCGGCGCCGATATACAAATACATGGCTGGTACAACAAATAAAGTAAATAGAGTACCAATCGCAAGCCCAGTAAAAATCACTATCCCCATCGATTGACGTCCGGCTGCGCCAGCCCCTGATGCAATCACCAAGGGAACCACGCCAAGCACCATGGCAGCGGTGGTCATCAAAATAGGGCGCAAGCGTACGCTACTTGCCTCAATAATTGCCTCAAGCTTGCTACGTCCAGCCTCTTGCAATTCGTTTGCGAACTCAACTATCAAAATACCGTGCTTACTAATTAAGCCCATCAGGGTTACTAGGCCTACTTGGGTATATACGTTTAAGGTCGTAAAGCCTAAATTAATAAAGATCAGCGCACCAAATAAGGCAAGTGGTACAGAAACCAAAATAACCAAGGGGTCTCTGAAGCTCTCGAACTGCGCAGCTAAAACTAAAAACACAATTAACACGGCAAAGACCATAGTGACCAAAAAGCCGCCAGATTCTGCCTTGAACTGTCGCGAAGGCCCAGCGTAGTCAACCGAGTAACCTGAAGGGGCTGCTTCTTTAATCGTTTTTTCTAGGAAACTTAATACTTCCTCTTGCGACACAAATGGCGTACTAACACCGCTAATAGTCGCAGAGTTGAGTTGCTGAAACCGATTGATTGACTGTGGCACAACTCGGCTTTCGATACTTGCAATTGTTCTTGCTTGAACCATCGCTCCACTTGGTGTCTTAATGTAGTAATCTAATATTTGATCGGGATTTAATCGATCGGTTTGTTTAACCTGCGGGATCACCCGATACGAACGACCTGCTACCGAAAAGTAATTCACAAACCCACCGCCCAATGCAGCGGATAGCGCATTACCGACATCTCTTTGGGTCATCCCTAAGGCAGCTACTTTTTCGCGATCAATTTGCAAGACATCTTGTGGCTTATCAATCTTCAAATCAGAGTCCACAAAGAAGAACATGCCACTTTGCCTTGCCTTATCTAAGACCTGCTGTGATACCTCATTTAAATTGGTATAGGGCTCGGTGGTATTAATCACTACCTGGACCGGAAATCCCTGCGCACCCGGTAATGCTGGGAACTGAAACGCTGCCACCCGTGTTCCAGCAATACTGCTCCACTTATTTTGCAAGTCTTCTTGAAACTTGGTCGCGCTGCGGCTGCGCTCACCCCAGTCTTTCATGATCACGCCGCCGAAGCTAGATGTTGGGCTCGTAATCTGGAACATCTGCTTATACTCAGGTTCATTACTTGCAATCTGAAATATTTGATCAGCATAGCCTTGCATCTGGTTCACCGTTGAATTTGGTGGTCCAATCGCTGACATCAAAACAATCCCTTGGTCTTCCGTTGGAGCTAACTCTGAACGGGCGGTTGCATAGAGATAAACAACGCCCCCTAAAAGCAAAGCGCCCATCACAATAATGACCTGCCAGGTTGATAAAAGGTCACGAAGTGTTTCTTGATATGAGTGGCGCACTCGCTCGAATACCGCATCAATCTTTTTCACGAAAGGCGACATTTCTTCTTCCTGCGAGAAGATTTGTGAACACATCATGGGCGAAAGGGTCAACGCTACTACGCCAGATACTGCCACTGCTCCTGCCAAGGTAAAAGCAAATTCAGTGAAGAGTGCGCCAGTTAAGCCTCCCTGAAAACCGATGGGGATATAAACTGCAATCAACACAACCGTCATCGCTAAAATAGGATTACCTAATTCTCGGGCTGCAATTAGAGAAGCCTCGAGAGGTGATTTACCCTCCTTCATGTGGCGATCAACGTTCTCAACCACAATAATTGCATCATCTACCACTAATCCAATAGCTAGCACTAAGGCAAGCAAGGTGAGTAAATTAATTGAGTAGCCAAGTGCCTGCATCATAAAAAAAGTGCCAATCAAAGAGAGTGGCATTGCTAGCACTGGGACTGCTACCGCTCGATAGCTACCCAAAAATAAATAAATCACAAGGGTCACAATAATTAATGCCTCTAGAAGAGTTTTGACAACCTCTTCGATCGATGTATTAATAAAGTCAGTAGAGTCAAATACGATTTTGGCATTTAAACCAGAAGGAAGTTGCCTTTGAATATCAGGGAATGTGTTTCGAATGCGCTTTGCTACATCAAGCAAATTAGCATCAGGCGCTACCTTAATGCCAATAAACACAGATTGTTTGCCATTAAAGGCAACATTATTGTTGTAATCTTCTGAGCCTAGAGTTACGGTTGCAACTTGCTCAAGATAAACAATATCAGCACCATTTCGCTTAATGACCAATTTCCGAAATTCATCGAGCGAATGCAAGTCAGTGCTAGCGACCAAGTCAACCGATACCATTTGCCCCTTGGTGCTGCCTACAGGTGATAAATAATTATTAGCAGCAAGTGCTGCATATACCTCGTCTGGAGAAACCCCTAATCCCGCCATCCGATCGCGATCTAGCCATGCCCGTAAAGCAAATTTACGCCCCCCTAGGATCTCCGCATTTTGTACACCGCTAATAGAGTCGAGCTTTGGCTTGACGACCCGCAATAAATAATCGGTAATGCTATTGTTGGCAATCTCATCACTATAAAAGCCCATATACATAGCGGCTGTTGATTGGCCAATTTGCACCGTTAAGATCGGCTGCTGAGCTTGCGGTGGTAGTTGATTGCGAACTGAACTAATTTGCGTATTAATTTGTGTCAACGCTTTGTTTGCGTCATAGTTCAAGCGCAAGGTAGCAGAAATGGTTGATACCCCGCCAATACTGATTGATGACAAATAATCGATGCCCTGAGCTTGGGCAATGGCGCCTTCTAATGGCTGAGTAATAAAGCCAGCGATGGTTTCTGGGTCAGCACCAAAATAAGCTGTCGTAATCGTTACAACCGCATTTTGGGTTTGGGGGTACTGATTAACGGGTAAGGATCCAACAGCTTTTAAGCCCAACAATAAGATTAAGAGACTAACTACGATTGACAACACTGGCCGACGAATAAAAATATCCGTCCATTGATGACGCGTAAAGTCCTGACTCATTGCTCTTGTGGTTTAGGATTGGGCGAGTTAGCCGGCAAGACGTTATTATTTACAATGAGTGGGGTACCATTTTTTAGCTTTAATTGGCCGCTCGTGATCACAGTCATGCCTGGTTCTAGGCCTTTCATAATTGCGACTTGATCACCACGCTTGAGCCCTGGTGTCACAAATACTTGCTGCGCCTCCATAATGGGATTGCCTTTTTTATCCTTACGATTAGTTTTAACAGCAATAAAAACTGTACTTCCGTATGGGTTGTAGGTCACAGCGGTTTGTGGCAAGGTTAGAAGCTCAAGCTTATCGCCTAAATTAATGTTTACATTAGCAAACATCCCAGGTAATAACTTTTTATCTGGATTGCTAATCTGCGCTTCAATCTGAATATTGCGTGTATTGAGATCAACTTTAGGGCTAACCGCAGTGATCTTGCCAGAAAATATAGAATCTTTAAATGCATCCGTTTGCAAGTCGATTGTTTGTCCAGCTTTAATAGTTCCTGCTGAGCTTTGCGGTAAAGTAAAGTCAACGTAGATTGGGTCAATAGTTTGCAGGGTCAGTAGTTTATCCCCTGGATTTACATATTGACCTGGATTAATCGTCACAATACCAACACGACCACTAAATGGGGCCTTTAAATTCTTTTTGGCTACCAATGCAGTTTGCTGATCTACCTGAGCACGCTTGGCTTTCATATCTGCCGTGCTGGTGTCATAGACATTTTTACTAATTGCCTGAATCGCTAACTGAGCCTTATCGCGCTCATTAATGACCTTGGCAAGATCAGCCATTGCCTTCATCGCCTCTAGTTGTGCAAGATCCGCTGCGTCATTCAGCTTAATAAGAAGATCGCCCTCCTTAACATCTAAGCCTGACTTGATTGGAACATTTAATACCAGGCCGCCAATTTCAGTGCTTAAATCAACACCCCGAAAAGCGCGGACGTTTCCAACACTAGTCATCTTGGGCTGCCATTCCTGCTTTTCAATAACCATCGTTGTGACGGTAGCTGGGGGTAACCCCAAACCAGACATAAAGTAATTGAACATCAAGGTTTTTAATTGATTAAATCCCACGACCAAGCCAAGGAGCACAAAGACCGAAACAAGCATCACAATCATGCGGCGCTTTAATGTTGGCATCTGCATCAGGGCAGCGTATGTCTTTGTATTTCTAAACCGCTCTCGTGGCCGAGTTGCGTTAGCTATCTTTTTAAGCTGTAGCAAAACAAAGTCGAGATTCTGTTTACTCAAGACTTTATTTTTTATCCAAGCGATGATGGTGTGTATTGCATTCATTGGCGCATCTCTTGCTGACTAGATCCTTGATTATGGAGGTCTTCTTTCTTCTGCGCCTGATAAGCAGGGCCAGTGCGATTCCACCAACCTCCACCGAGGGCCACAAATAAAGCTGCGGTGTTCGCAAATCGATTGGCTTGTGCATCAATCAAACGAAACTTGGTTTGCTGATATTGCCTTTGAGCGATTAACACAGCCAAATAACTTCCTGTACCCAATTTATATTGTTGCTCTAGTAAATTTAGATACTCTAAGGCATTCCGCTCAGCTTCGGATGCCGCTCTTAGGGCAAGGGCATCGCTTTCTAATGCTTGTAATGCATTGGCCACTTCCTGAAAGGCGCTCAGGACGGTTGCCTGATACTGAAAGACGGCAGCTTCGTTAGTGGCAATTGCCCCTCTACGCTGAGCAAGTAATGCGCCCCCTTGAAACAAAGGCTGAAAGACTCCACCGGCAACTGACCAAATTGCGGCATTGGGCCCAAATAGAGCGCCAGTCGTTAATGCCTGTGAACCTGTGGCGCCACTGAGGGTAATTTGTGGCAACAAATTAGCAGTTGCGACACCAACTAAGGCATTAGTAGATTTAATATAGGCTTCTGCAGCCCTTATATCAGGGCGTTGGCGGACCAAATCCGATGGTACGGATAGGGGAATTTTCTCGGGTAGATTTAATTTATTTAAATCAAATTTAGCCAGCAAGCCGTTACCCGGAAACTCACCTACCAGTACCGATAACTGATTACGAGTAAAAGACAAGTTTTTATTCAGATTGAGCAAATCAATTTGTGAACTAGCTGCTAGAGAAACTTGTGAAGTGAGATCAACCCGCGATGCAGTTCCGATCTCGAGTTGTTTTGCAATAATATCCGCCAGATTTTTCTGTGCTTCGTAGATCTCTAGATTGGATTCATACTGGGCGCGTAATGCAGCTTCACGAATCGCCGTAGTCACTATATTTGCTGTCAGATTTAAATAGGCTCCCTCGAGCTGAAATCCAGAAATCTCTGCCTGCGCTTCTGCACTTTGAACTGCACGACGTGCGCCACCAAATACATCAAGGTTATAGTTCACAGAAACCGAGGTGTTGTAAATGTTATAAATACTGGGACTTCCAGAGCCCTGTCCAAATGTGGATGGATTTATTTGCTGGCGTGTTGCACTTCCTCCTAAACCGATACTCGGAAATAGAAAAGATCCAAAAGCTGCATTTGCATTTTCTTGAGCTGCTCTCAGAGTTGCGTCTGCAGCACCTAAATTCGGATTACGTTTTAAAGCTTGCTTAATCAAATTATCAAGCTCGGGAGAGCGATACAAGGCCCACCATTCTGCTGGGATATCTGCTGCAGGTTCTATGCTCTGTTGTGTTCCGCCCACACCTGGTGCTGTTGCTAACTTATTGCTAACCGGCTTTTCTGTAAACGAACTAACCTTAGGTGCGTCTGGTTTCTTAAAATCGGGTCCGACTGCGCATGCACCAAGACCAAGAGAAACAATCAGTGCCAGCCCATTTTTACTGGGATATGACAGACAGAATTTCCAAGAAAAATGTGGGGTAACTAAACGACTTTTCACATCCAATATTTGACCACAAGGATGCTACTTAATGCGGATTTATTCGACCGTGACGCTTTTGGCTAAATTACGTGGTTTATCAACGTCAGTCTCCAAAGCACAGGCGGTGTGATAGGCCAAGAGTTGGAGTGGAATAACGTGCAAGATGGGAGATAAATCTCCATAGTGCTCAGGCAGGCGAATCACCCGTATGCCTTCCTCACTCTTAATGTGAGTGCCTTGGTCTGCAAAAACAAATAGCTGTCCTCCGCGAGCCTTGACTTCTTGCATATTTGACTTGAGCTTTTCGAGAAGCGTATCGTTGGGCGCTACGGTAACCACCGGCATTTTTTCAGTTACCAAGGCTAGTGGCCCGTGCTTAAGTTCGCCAGCAGGATAGGCCTCTGCATGAATATAGGAAATTTCTTTCAGCTTTAAGGCCCCCTCTAAAGCAATGGGAAAATGGATACCTCGTCCTAAAAATAATGCGTTCTCGCATTTTGTGAACAATTGACTCCAAGAAATAATTTGTGGCTCTAGCGCTAATACTGCATGAATCGCCTGTGGTAAATGCCGCAGATCATGAAGCATTTTTTTCTCGGCATCGCTCGATACCAATCCTTTGCGCTTTGCAATCGAGCAGGCCAATAAGTACAAAGCAAGTAACTGGGTCGTGAAGGCTTTTGTAGATGCTACACCCACCTCTGTACCGGCATGCGTTAAAAAGTGCCATTGTGTCTCACGCACCATAGCACTAGAAGCAACATTACAAATCGATAAGGTCATGCCGTGACCAAGCTCCTTTGCATGTCGCAAGGCCGCTAATGTATCAGCGGTTTCTCCCGATTGGGAGACAACGACTACTAAAGTTTTTGACCTGGGAATTGACTGACGATAGCGATACTCGCTTGCAATCTCCACTTGGGTTGGAATGCGTGCAATTTCTTCAAGCCAATATTTAGCAACGCAGGCAGAGTAATAACTGGTACCACAGGCTAAAAGCAAAATCTGATCAAACGCTTGCCATTCTTTAGGATCAGCAGCAAACAGGGCTGGTCCAAACTCAGAAATATGAGCAATCGTGTCAGAAGCCGCGCGGGCCTGTTCAAAAATCTCCTTTTGCATGAAATGCTGATAGGGTCCCAATTCAACAGCCTCTCCCTGCACTGGCATTGGCTTGATTTCACGACTTACAATTTTTCCGCCACGATCCCAAACATTGAAATCGCCCTCACTGATTGCCACCAAGTCCCCTTCTTCAAGGTAAATCATGGTTTGTGCTTTTCCTGCTAATGCTAGGGCGTCGGAAGATACGTAATGACCATCATCGC
>DENG01000067.1:10464-11413 GCA_002359975.1 Polynucleobacter sp. UBA2650 | reverse complement strand
TTTGAGAAATGACTGCGATGGCATAAGCCCCCTTTAACTGCAAAATACTCGCTGCTACAGCCTCTCTTAAGTCAGGCTTAGCTAATTTGACATACTCGCGATGAACTAAGTGCGCAATTACCTCGGTATCAGTCTCAGAACTAAATTGATATCCAGCGGCAATCAGTTGTTCACGTAATGCCTCATAGTTCTCAATAATGCCGTTATGCACCAGCGCAATTAAGTCATTCGAGATATGGGGGTGTGCGTTTTGTGTGTCTGGCTTACCATGGGTGGCCCAACGGGTATGCGCAATCCCAATATGGCCATTAAACTCGGTGGCCTGCTTCGCTAAATCAGCGACTCGCGCAGTTGTTCTAGCTCTCTGCAGTGGATGATTTGTCTTGGTGGCATCTATCACTGCAAAACCGCAAGAGTCATAGCCACGATATTCCAGACGCCGCAAACCCTCGATCAAGGTATCGACCACATTACTCTTGGAGACTGCGCCCACAATTCCGCACATAGATTATTTCTTTACTTTGCTAGATTTGGGCTTGATCTTTATCGGTCTTTGCCAGTCTAACGAGACTTGCTTCGCGCGCGACACAGTTAACTTTCCAGCAGGAGCATCTTTGGTCAGGGTTGTTCCTGCGCCCAAGGTGGCCCCCTTACCAACTTTCACAGGTGCCACTAACTGAGTATCAGATCCAATAAAAACATCATCCTCAATAATCGTTTGATGCTTATTGACACCATCGTAGTTACAGGTAATAGTGCCGGCGCCGATATTGACACGAGCCCCCACAATAGAATCGCCCACATAAGCCAAATGGTTGGCTTTGCTCTGTGCCGAAATCTTCGTGTTTTTAACTTCTACAAAGTTACCAATATGAACTTCGTTCGCCAATATCGTACCCGGTCGAATGCGTGCATAGGGGCCCACTCGGGCTTCAGCACCAATTTGTGC
>DENG01000067.1:7781-10349 GCA_002359975.1 Polynucleobacter sp. UBA2650 | reverse complement strand
CTGCCAAGTGAACGCGTCCTTCAAACACACAACCCACGTCGATCCATACATCCTGACCACAACTAAGTTCGCCACGGATATCAATACGCTCAGGATCGAATAAGGTAACGCCTGATTCTAATAATGCAGCGGCTCGCTGTCTTTGTATTTGACGCTCTAGCGCAGCCAACTGATCACGACTATTGACTCCTAAGATCTCGTACTCATTTTTTGCTTGTGAGGTTCGGATGGGAACACCATCGCGGACTGCCATTGCAATCACATCCGTTAAGTAATACTCACCTTGGGCATTTTTAGTCTTTAAGCTCTTAAGCCACTTCGATAAAGACTCGCTTGGCAAAACCATGATACCTGTATTAATCTCATGAATTGCTTTAATGCTTGGGCTGGCATCTTTTTCTTCAACGATCGCACTTACTGCGCCATCCTGATCGCGCACAATGCGCCCGTACCCCTTTGGGTTTTCCATATTCTGGGTTAATAAACCGAGGGCCGACTGTTTTGCGCGAACTCCGTCGGCTAAGCGAATGAGGCTTTGAAGAGTATCTTTTGTGGTCAATGGCACATCGCCATATAAGACGAGAGTTGGTAAATCTTTATTTAATTTGGTTAGGGTCTGTAAGAGCGCATGGCCTGTACCCTTTTGCTCTTTTTGTAAAACCGTTTTAATTGCCTTAAAACGTGGATTACGGTTCGCTAAATCGCTTAGGAATGCATTGACATACTCTGCGCCATGCCCAATAACTACTACTGGCTGTGCTGCCTTCGTTAAAGAAATAGCGGTTTCTAGTACATGCTCTAAAAGGGGTTTGCCCGCTAGAGGTTGCAATACCTTTGGCAAAGCAGATTTCATGCGCTTGCCTTGCCCAGCTGCCAATATCACTATATTCATAGCCATAAGTATAGGGCTTGAGATGGGTTAATGAGAAAGCGGTTGGTCTAAGAAATTAAAGCTTATCAGCAAATGAAATTGGGAATTGGGCTTGATTCAGCGGGACACACACATCTTCACCCTCATCAATTGCTAAATCTCCCTCAAGGTTTATTCCTAGGGCACTGAGGTTCTTATGGCTCTCCAGTCCTTGGAAATCAAATGCGTTGGGATCCATTAAATGCGAGGGCACAATCTGATGCATTGAGCGGAAAATATTCTCAACTCGGCCAGGAAATTGCTTCTCCCAGTCCCGCAAGAGCTTCTTCATGGCTGCCCTTTGAAGATTAGGCTGACTACCACATAGATCACACGGAATGATGGGGAAGCTCATGGAGGTAGCATAACGCTCAATCAGCTTTTCTGGAACATAGGCAAGCGGACGAATCACAATATGCCGCCCATCATCAGAGCGTAATTTTGGGGGCATACCCTTCAGCTTCCCTGCAAAGAACATATTTAACAAAAGGGTTTCTAAAATATCATCACGATGATGTCCTAAGGCTATCTTGGTAGCCCCGAGCTCATCTGCAACCCGATACAAAATACCGCGCCGTAAACGCGAACACAAGCCACAGGTTGTTTTTCCCTCAGGAATAACTCGTTTTACAATGCTGTACGTATCTTGCTCTTCAATATGAAACGGTACATTTAGTTGCTTTAAATAGTTGGGCAATATCTCCGCCGGAAAATTTGGCTGCTTCTGATCCAAATTAACTGCCACGATCTCAAAGGAGATGGGAGCACGCTCGCGTAGTTTTAATAAGATATCTAGTAAGGTATAGCTGTCTTTGCCGCCTGATATACATACCATCACCTTATCACCGTCGGCAATCATCCCAAAGTCACCAATTGCCTCGCCCACCAAACGAGATAATTTTTTATCTAACTTATTCTCTTCAAAAGTTTGTTTACGAGGATCTGCCATAGTCAATAAATAAGATGAGAGTTATTGACTAACTTGTTTAATCTTGAACACCTCAACCCCAACCGCCTCGCAATCGGGATAAACATCTGGTTTTGCGGTACTAACCCTCGCAGCCATTACATTAGGGTGCTCTAAAACTGCCCCAACAATATCGTCGCATAGAGTTTCTTGGAGATGAATGTGTCCTCTCTGGACTCTTTGAGTAATTGTTTTACGAATAAAGTCATAATCCAGAACCTCATCCAATCGATCATGCATGGGGGTATTTTGCTCAAGAGGCACATAAAGATCAACATTAAAAATTACGCGTTGCTCTGCTTTCTTCTCAAAATCATGAACACCAATATTGATATAAACCTCATAGTCTTTTAAAAATAAGCGGCGGCAATTTATTAGACTGGGATGCGATAAAAGGGAGTGCATAGCGACCTTATTGAGTGTTAAACATCACATCACGCTCCGATGACAGCAAATGCTGACCGCCATCGACATAAATGGTTGTGCCTGTGATTGCTTTTGCATTAGCAATAAATAATGCTGCCTGTGCAATATCATCTGCACTGGATGAATACCCCATTGGGGTCATTCGATGTGCGCGTAAGAATTCTGCTTCTGTTTGTTGACCAGATGGCAGTGTTATGCCGGGGGCCAAACCGACCGAGCGCATGATTGGAGCAAAATCAAGCGCCATCATTTCAGTGGCTGTTAA
>DENG01000067.1:5741-7747 GCA_002359975.1 Polynucleobacter sp. UBA2650 | reverse complement strand
TTTTGATCCAGTAACTGAATCGTTACCGGAACGAGACCATCATTACGAGCAGGCTGCTTTTGGAGATGATGAAACATTTCTTGTGCCAGCAAAACTGGTGCGGCTAGATTGACTTGGATATTACGCATGAGGCTCGGCTGTGTCAGCATATGCATTGCCTGACTGGGTCGATCGTATTCAAAGACAGAGGCGCTATTAATTAAGCAATCGATTCTATTAAATTGATCGATACTTGCTTTAAACAAAACCTTGATCTCTTCGGCCTCTGCCAAGTTGGCCTGAATTGCAATTGCCTCAACTCCCAAGCTCTTAATTTTTGCAAGGGTCTCTAAAGCATCTTGCTTAGAGCTGCCGTAATGTAAAACCACATTCCATCCCGCCTTAGCGAAGTGCAAAGCAATTTCTTTACCCAAGCGTTTAGCCGCTCCGGTAAGCAAAACAGTACGATGCGAGGACGTCTTTGAACCTTCCACGTAAACTCTCTTAGACTAATGAGCTATGGATATTAACCTGACCCAGCCCGAAGAGGAGCATTTGGCCGCGATGATGGCTAAAATTTCCCAGGAAATTAAGCAAAATGGGGGGCATCTGGCCTTTTCTAGGTATATGCATATTGCCCTGTATGAGCCTAATTTGGGCTATTACTCTTCTGACATAGAAAAATTTGGGGTCGCTGGTGATTTCATAACCGCTCCTGAAATTAGTCCTTTTTTTGGACAAACCATCGTGAATACCATCTTGCCCGTTTTAGAGGCTCTTAAGCAACAGGGGCTTCCTACCCGTGTTTTGGAATTCGGTGCGGGCACCGGCAGTCTTGCAAAATCGATTCTGCTGGAATTGCATTTACGTGGATTTGATCTTGATGAATATCAAATTATCGAACTCTCACCTGACCTTGCTAAACGCCAACAGCTTCTTTTAAAGAATATCTGTCATGAGCATGCGATTCATACGCAGTGCATTTGGTTAAGCTCTATCCCTAATCATATTGAGGGGGTAGTCTTAGCAAATGAGGTGTTAGATGCTATACCATGCGAGCGAATTTGCATGCATCGCAACATATGGCATCGTCTTGATATTGCAGTCGATACAGATTCTTCTCCAGCATCACTCGTTTCCACCATAGGTGCCGCCTTAAGCCAAGCTGAACTTAATAAGATACCTCCAGTATTACTAAATACTGAAGCATTTGCTGATGGCTATACAACAGAAGTGCATCTACAAGCACAAGCCTGGCTCAGATCGCTTACAGAACAATTGGCTTGCGGCTTATTACTAATCATTGACTATGGCTTTCATGAGCAAGAGTACTACCACCCTCAGCGCCAATCTGGAACCTTGATGGCTCATCATCGCCATCGTGCGCTGACCGATGTGCTGCAATTTCCTGGCATCTCCGACATCACAAACCATATTGAGTGCTCTAGCCTATTGCGAATATTAGAGGAAAGTATCCATGGTGAACTTTTTTTCTCAAGCCAAGCATCCTATTTACTCGATGCAGGCATTACGGAACTTGTATTACAAAAATCAGATCCGCACGATATAGAGCACTTTCTCCCGATTTCAAATGCGCTACAAAAATTAATATCTGAAGCAGAAATGGGCGAACTCTTTAAGGTGATCGCTTTTGGAAAAAATCTAGAGACACTCAATCTTCAACTAAACCAATTACCTGGCTTTGCAGGCCGCAACCGATTTTATTGATCAAGTGTCCGTGTAATGGCCATTAGACGTGCATGCGCAAGCGCCTGATGTATTTGCGTGCCATGATTGGTGCTTATGCCTTGTTGACTGATCTCTGCTGCAATCTGCCCCCCATCAATCTGCAGAGCAGCCTCCATTAAATTCTGCCATTCCTGAATATCAATACCGAGCGTATTTGCTAAACGAAGTACCTCTAAAAAGCGTTTTGGTTTACGCCAAACATCGGAGCGATTAAGCAAATCAAGGGCTAACTGCGGATGAATGGGGGAGTGGCGGCACGCTTCAAAATCAGCAGTAAG
>DENG01000067.1:3908-5645 GCA_002359975.1 Polynucleobacter sp. UBA2650 | reverse complement strand
ATTTCTTTTCTGCTTGACATATGCTGCCACTGCTTAACAAGCGCATTGGGCCAAATTTCCTCAAGCGCATCGCATTGTTCTAAGACTTCTATAAAGCATTCGGGCGCTTGAGATATAAACGCTTTTGCAAGCTCTTGCCAAACTCGCTCCTTGGATAAGGTCTTAAGCTCACCGTTATGCACCATTGATTTCATTAAAACGAGTGTCTCTGGGGCAATATTGAACTTCGGAAAACGGGCGGCAAATCGTGCGACTCGCAACACTCTTAAGGGGTCTTCCGAAAACGCATTCGATAGATGACGAAATATGCCTTGCTCTAAATCTGCTTTGCCCTGATATGGATCAATTAAATCCCCGATGAGCTCGCCCGAAGCGTTTACTTCTTGAGCGATGGCATTAATCGTTAAATCGCGTCGCTTAAGATCGTCCTCGAGCCGAATGCTTGGATCTGCATGAAATACAAAGCCTTGATGCCCAGGTGCGGTTTTACGCTCTGTTCTGGCAAGGGCATACTCATGCTGGGTTTGTGGGTGCAAAAAGACTGGAAAATGACTACCAACGGGACGAAAGCCCTTCGCTAGCATTTCCTCAACCGACGATCCGACCACCACATAATCAATGTCATGAACTGGTAAACCGAGCAAGCGATCGCGTACAGCACCACCAACTTGATAAATCTTCAAGCAATTAAGCTTTCTAAATGCTGTTTAGCAATCCCAAAGTCTTCGCTTAACGAGTCACGACTACCGAGTGCCAATACATTAGGAACGCTCATCGAAGCAATATTATCGCGGGACATTAGCGTAGGTCCGGGCCCAAACTCAAAGGCAATAGCTTGCAGATATCCTACCCAATTGGGCAATGAAATCACTGGGTTCTTTTTGCCTGCTTTACGGATTGCAAATCGTACTAAATCTTCCATGCTAAATACTTCCGGACCGACCAAATCATAAATACCGTGGATCGTACGCTGATCCTCTAGGGCCATTACGAATGCTTTCGCAACATCATTGACGCTCACAGGCTGGAAAAGAGCTTGGGTATTGGCCAGAGGAATCACCGGAAAAAGTTTAGCCAAGCCCACAAAGGTATTGATAAATTGATCTTGCTCACCAAAGATGACCGAGGGTCTAAAAATAGTCCAATCAAGTCCGCTTTGCTCGACACACCGCTCGCCATCTCCTTTGCTTCGTTGATACATGGAAGGTCCTTGAGAATGCGCTCCTAAGGCACTCATATGCAGATATCGTTTTAGGCCAAAAACTTTCATCTCCTGCATAAGCATTTCTGGAAGATCAACGTGCGCCTTCTTAAAACCTGGGCCATAAGGATGACCCGTACGGTCATGCAAAATCCCGACTAAATTAATAACTGTGGCCGTTGGCTTTAACTCTGCCAAGAGATCATGAATTGCTTCCCGATGATTAACATCGGTCTCAACAAGAGTGACACTGGGTAATAAGCGGAGATCACGAATAGCGCTATAGCGTCTTGACGGTATTAATACCGAGTAACCCTTTTGCTGCAACTGCTGAGCGATGGTTTTTCCAACAAAACCACTACCGCCAATAATTAATACATCGTGCTTCATGGTAGCTCGCTTAATACGGCTGTTTTTGGCTGAATGGTACCAAGGCGCTGCTTGATCGTGCTCGACTTTCCATCCATTAAAAGAGAATAATACGTTGCATTAGCCAAGACATTTTTCACGTAGGTGCGGGTCTCATTAAACGGAAT
>DENG01000067.1:0-3821 GCA_002359975.1 Polynucleobacter sp. UBA2650 | reverse complement strand
AGAACCATATTGAGGTAGTGGCTACCTAGGGTTAAATTTGTCTGGGTATCCTTTAGGCGCTCATTCGTATAAGAGTTCATCCCTATTTTTTTGGCGACATACTTGGCTGTATTAGGCATCACTTGCATAAGTCCCGATGCCCCAACCGAAGACGAGGCGTTTGTTATAAATCGTGACTCTTGCCGAATCAAACCATATGCCCACGCGAGATTTAAATCAATATTCTTGGCAATTGGACTCAATTGTTCTTTAAATGGGGTGGGGTAACGCAATGCAAAGTCATGCTCCCCTTTTGTGCGATCTGCCGTATTAACGGTCCGGTCGTATAGGTGGATCCGTTTGGCATACTCTGCGGCAGCCAATAATTGCTTATCGCTCATACCGCGCAACTCCCAATTCCACTCACGATTCCCTTCAAAGCGTAAATTCATTGCATAGAACTGTTCGCCCCGAACAAAGCCATTGCGCCCTGCCATTCCTTTAATTTCTGCCTCGCTAACTTTTACTTTGGCCGGAATAAAGATTGCTTTACCAAGCTCCTCGCGCGCCAGCTGCCCATAAAAATGATATTGATCCTCTAACTCCTTAAATTGTGCATTAGCTAATTCAGGACTGCCGAGCTCTTTATAGGCCCTACCATACCAATAGGTCCATGCTGG
This sequence comes from Polynucleobacter sp. UBA2650, assembly GCA_002359975.1. GTDB lineage: Bacteria > Pseudomonadota > Gammaproteobacteria > Burkholderiales > Burkholderiaceae > Polynucleobacter. The sequence continues at coordinate 3,162 of DENG01000067.1, read as the reverse complement.
ATCGCGTTGTCTTACTGCCGGATTCATTTTCTCAATCGCATCCTTGGTTAACTGCCAATCGTGGGCCCGTAAGGCCGTGCGCACTTTCCACTCTTGGCTTTCGGTCGACAAAAGAGCATCAAAGCCGAGTTGCTGTTGACGCCGATACGCATCAATCGCGTTTCGGTCTAAGCGTTTTGCTAAAAATTGTCCAAGCACGCCCCAGGCCATTGCTTGATCCTCTTTACTGAGCCGAGCGTTCGATTGTAAAAACTCACGGTAGGCCTTACTAGCATCAGCGCGAGCTGAACGCACAAGCGTCGCAAGCAGATCATCGCCCCCAATCCGTTTTCCAATGGTCTCTAAATTCATTTCGGCAGCTGCACGCCCCAAGGCTTTCGCCTGAGAGATTGTCAGCCCTTTGGCTTGTACTAAAAGGGGAGCTAGCTCTTGGCATGCTGAACCAAAATTGCGTGGATCGATCATGATTTTTAAAGCATCTTCGCCAATGCGTTTTGGATCTTCCTGTTTCGCAAGTCGTAACTGCAATGCATAGCATTTCACATTGGTGTCGTCATCCAACATGAAGAGTGAATACTCTTTATCAAACTGTGGCCAGTCTTTGCGCTTACCGAGAACGAGCAACCAATCGTTACGTAGTCGATCTGCAATCGCAGTCCCCTCATATGCTCTTAAAAATGCATAAACCTCTTCATCGAGTATCGTATCGGCGCGCGCCTCATTACCTTTATCAAATAGTTGTGGCTTGATTCTGAAATACCGTACATAGTCGGTATAGGGATAATTAACCAGCGCTGCTGCCAATTGACCGCTTCGCGTGACATCATTCTTTCGTGCCGCATCGCGTAACTCAATGAACAATTTATCAGCTTCGGACAACTCCTGAGATACGGGCTGATTCTGTTGGGATTTGGAAGCGGTAGGGGCTTTGGCAATGCTGAATTGCCATAGGCCTAGATTCAAGGTTAAAGCGCAGACTAAGAAGCTAAAGCCTCGCCGTACAGTGAGACGGATAGATAATTTAGGGCACATAGTTCTATTTTCACTCGATAATAGAAGCTATGCATACCCCTATTGATCAAGTCCGCCATGATTTATTGCAAAATCGAGTCGATTACAGGCAAAGTACAGCTTTTGAAGGAGCCCATTTAGGTCTTCTGGCTAAGCTAGGCGAGCTTCTCCAGAGGCCAGACTCGAACTATCGGTCAATCGCCTTTTGCTGGCCTTTTAAAGAAGAACCAGACCTCAAGGCTCCCCTTCTTCAGTGGCAGCAATCAGCGCCTCAACGATCGCTCCTGCTTCCCAAGGTTCGATCAGATAAGCGCTTGGATTTTTATACCTGGTCAGAATCGTGCGCCTTGATTACGAATGCATATGGGATTCTGGAGCCAAATCCTGAGTCTCCGGGAATTGAGTTGGCACAACCGGACTGTATTTTGATCCCCTGCGTGGGTTGGAGTCTTCAAAAAGATTGCCTATGGCGCCTAGGCTATGGGGGTGGCTATTTTGACCGCACCATTGCCACCCTAAAAAATGAGGGGCATACCTTTAAGACGATTGGGGTTGCCTATGATTGGCAAAAGCTTAGCGTAGACCGTTGGGTTCCCCAAGACCATGACCAGGCTCTGGACTACGTGGTTACAAACTCAATGATTTATCCCAAATAAAGCAAATTGATTTTGGATCAGCCTTTACCCAGTTGTAAGTTTTGGGTAATGCGCAGAACTGGCTCAGATTGGTTGAGCGAGTAAAAATGCAGGCCTGGAACACCCGTAACAATTAATTGCTCACAAAGTGTTGTGACTACCTCTTCCCCAAAAGCTTTGATGGATGCCAGATCATCGCCATACGATTGCAATCGCAGACGAATCCAACGAGGGATCTCGGCACCGCAAGCGTCTGAGAAGCGAAGCAATTGAGTACTGCTCGTAATCGGCATGATGCCAGCCACAATCGGTACATTCACACCTAATTGATAGGCATCATCGACAAAACGGAAGTAAGCATCGCTATTAAAGAAGTATTGTGTGATTGCAGAATCTGCACCCGCCTTCACCTTCGAAGCAAAAAACTGCACGTCCTTACTCGGTGAGTCAGCCTGGGGATGGGTCTCTGGGTAAGCGGCGACCTCAATATGAAACCAGTCTCCGGTTTCTTGACGAATAAACTCAACCAGCTGATTGGCGTGCTGAAACTCACCATACTGGCCCATACCCGATGGTAAATCGCCCCGCAATGCAACGATGCGCTTGATGCCTAATGCCTGATACTGCTTTAATAGATCGGCGATCAGCGCTTTAGAGCTACCCACGCATGACAAATGCGGAGCCACTACTTCACCTGTCTCGTGGATTATTCGCACGGTTTGTAGAGTCCCCGCCTGCGTAGATCCGCCTGCGCCAAAGGTCACCGAGTAAAACGCAGGTTGTAAAGCAGCGCTAAAGCGCTCCCGCGTTTGCGCAAGACGCACCTCCCCCTCTGGGGTTTTAGGGGGGAAGAACTCGATGCTTAATTCCATGGACTAGTGGCTACATTCATGATCAAACAGCGTCATTAATAACGATAGGTTTCAGGCTTGAATGGGCCCTCTTTCTTAACGCCGATATAAGAAGCCTGTTGATCATTTAACTCCGTTAACTGTGCATTTAGCTTCTTGAGCTGCAAACGTGCGACTTTTTCATCCAAATGCTTTGGCAGGGTATATACGCCCACTGGATATTTATTCGTACCAGCTGCTCCCCACAACTCAATTTGCGCAATGACTTGGTTTGCAAATGATGAGCTCATTACATAAGAGGGGTGACCGGTGCCACAACCCAAATTCACTAAACGGCCTTTCGCTAAAATAATCAGGCGCTTCTCGGGTAAACCATTTGCTGCGGGGAATATCACATGATCTACTTGGGGCTTAATTTCTTCCCAAGTATATTTTTCAATGCCCGCAATATCGATTTCATTATCAAAATGGCCAATGTTGCAAACGATTGCTTGGTCCTTCATCTTCTTCATGTGATCGTGCGTGATTACATGATAGTTACCCGTAGCGGTCACAAAAATATCCGCTTTATCTGCTGCGTAGTCCATTGTTACGACGCGATACCCTTCCATGGCCGCTTGCAATGCACAAATTGGATCTACCTCAGTAACCCATACTTGAGCAGA
>DENG01000078.1:7072-7972 GCA_002359975.1 Polynucleobacter sp. UBA2650 | reverse complement strand
TGCAAACTCAACGCCGCCAATCGTTTCATTGGCACAAATATGAACGTAGGCGGCATCCTTAGACAATTGCCAAGTACTTCGCTCAGGAATGCTTCTGAAGTGATCATTAAGGGATGTGGCCGCAACATGGGCTTCCCCATATTTTTGGGCCTCCTTCACTGATTTTTCAGACCAAATCCCTGTCACAATAAAATCAGCCTTGGGCTTTTTGGCAAGAGGCATCAGGTTCATGGGAATGGCAGCATTCTGACCAATACCACCGCCTTGCAATAACAAAATCTCGTAATCGTCGGGGATGGACATTAGCTCACGAAGATCGGCAAGCGTTTCTTCATATACCGCCATGAACTCTTTGCTGCGATGGCTGATCTCCATCACGCTCGTACCAAGCCCATGCCAATTGAGCAACTCATCAGCAGTCTGTTGCAAGACCTCCTCTGGCAAGGTTGCTGGACCCGCTGCGAAGTTATAAATGCGGCGGTCAAAGCTCATGATAGTTTACGGTTTAGGATCGATGAGCTTAGGCATCGCCTGTCGGTGGCTCTGAATCTTTCTCAGACTGCTCATCACCAAGCTCATCATCATCGGAGTCGCTTTCAGCAATCCGCTGCAGACCAGATAAATGCGTTCCTTCATCGACATTGATTAAGGTAACCCCTTGCGTGGATCTGCCCATCTCCCGAATCTCAGAGACGCGGGTTCTAACCAGAACGCCACCGGTGGTAATCAACATGATCTGATCTTCGGGTGAGACTAATGCTGCAGCAACAACTTTGCCATTACGCTCGCTAGTCTGAATCGCAATCATCCCCTTCGTGCCACGACCATGACGAGTGTATTCAGTAATTGGCGTACGTTTACCAAAACCATTCTCAGTCGCGGTTAAGACGCTGCTCGGGG
>DENG01000078.1:4513-7037 GCA_002359975.1 Polynucleobacter sp. UBA2650 | reverse complement strand
GCAACTAGCATCGCAATCACTTCCTGACCTTCGGCCAAGTTCATGCCACGAACCCCGCGAGCTGTTCGCCCCATCGGACGGACATCATTCTCATCAAAGCGCACTGCCTTACCCGCGTCGGAGAACAACATCACATCATGCTTGCCATCCGTGATTGCTGCACCGACTAAGAAATCGCCTTCATCCAAATCAACAGCGATGATGCCGGCTTTACGAGGATTGGAGAAATCCGATAAACGGGTTTTCTTAACCGTGCCGTGTCGGGTTGACATGAAGACATATTGATCATCCTGATAGCCTTTGATAGGCAATATGACCGTAATCTTCTCGCCCTCAATCAAGGGGAACATATTAACAATCGGCTTACCTCTAGAAGTTCGGCTGCCTTGCGGCACCTCCCAAACTTTTAACCAATACATCCGACCGCGATCGGAGAAGCAAAGAATGGTGTCGTGCGTATTCGCAACAAACAAGGTATCGATCCAATCCTCATCTTTGGTTGTGGCTGCTTGCTTGCCGCGCCCACCGCGTTTTTGAGCACGGTACTCGCTTAAGGGTTGGCTCTTCATATAGCCAGCATGCGACAAGGTCACCACCATATCCGTTGGGGTAATGAGGTCTTCTGTGAAGAGCTCTGTTGCGTTCATCTCGATATATGAACGACGACCTGTATCACCACCCGCCTGACCAAACTCGTCCTGCACTTCCTTCAACTCCGCCTCGATGACCTTGGTCACTCGATCTGGTTTAGCCAAAAGATCTAAGAGATCAGCAATCTGATCCATCACCTCTTTGTACTCAGCAACAATCTTGTCTTGCTCTAACCCTGTTAAGCGTTGCAAGCGCATTTGCAAAATCTCTTGAGCCTGTCCATCTGAAAGACGATAGAGCCCACTGTCTTGCATACCGTACTCTGGCAACAAACCCTCGGGTCGGAATGCATTGCGTCCACCAGGTGCCTCGCCCTCAGCTCTTGCGAGCATCTCACGCACCAAAGAAGAATCCCACGCTTCTGCCATGAGCTCTTGTTTAGCTTCAACTGGATTAGCGGCAGCTTTGATGATGGCAATAAAGCGATCAATATTAGCTAAGGCAACAGCAAGACCTTCCAAAACATGTCCACGCTCACGCGCCTTACGCAGTTCAAAGATCGTCCGTCTGGTAATCACTTCACGGCGATGTGCCAAGAAATATTCCAGCATTTGCTTTAAGTTGAGTAAGCGTGGTTGGTTATCCACCAAGGCCACCATATTCATCCCAAAGTTATCTTGGAGTTGCGTGCTCTTGTATAAATTGTTGAGCACGACCTCGGGCACCTCACCGCGCTTGAGTTCAATGACTACGCGCATTCCTGATTTATCTGACTCATCACGCAGATCAGAGATACCCTCAATCTTTTTATCATTGACAAGCTCGGCAATCCGCTCGAGTAAGTTTTTCTTATTAACCTGATAAGGCAACTCATCGACAATAATTGCCTGGCGTTGGCCTTTGTCCATATCTTCAAAATGGGTCTTGGCGCGCATAACTACTCTGCCCCGCCCAGTTCGATAGCCCTCTCGCACTCCCTGAACGCCGTATATGATTCCGGCAGTTGGAAAATCGGGAGCTGGCACAATTTCAATTAACTCATCAACCGTGCACTCAGGGTTATGGAGCACGTGTAGACAAGCCCTGATAACCTCATCTAGATTATGAGGCGGGATATTGGTCGCCATACCCACGGCAATACCAGAGGATCCATTAATTAATAAGTTAGGTACTTTGGCGGGGAGAATCAGGGGTTCTTTTTCGCTACCGTCGTAATTGGGGCCAAAATCAACGGTTTCTTTATCCAAATCGGCTAATAGCTCATGAGCTATCTTGCGAAGACGAATCTCGGTATAACGCATTGCTGCCGCGTTATCCCCATCAACTGACCCAAAGTTACCCTGACCGTCTACCAGCATGTAGCGTAGGGAGAAATCCTGAGCCATCCGGACGATCGTGTCATAAACGGCAGTATCCCCGTGAGGATGGTATTTACCGATTACGTCACCCACAATACGGGCCGATTTCTTAAAAGCCCGATTCCAATCGTTGTTTAATTCATACATTGCAAACAAAACCCTACGATGAACGGGTTTTAACCCGTCCCTCACGTCTGGTAAGGCTCGGCCGACGATAACGCTCATGGCGTAGTCCAGATAGGACCGCCGCATTTCGTCTTCTAGGGATATCGGGAGTGTTTCTTTAGCGGCTTGTTCCATCTCGAAATAATATCATTTCGCCGGCGCAGAACCTGTGCTAACATTCTGATAGTTGGTACCTATTTTAATATTGACGCTTTAAGCTTTTATGAGCTTTTAGGCATTTAGTCTGCATTAACTTATTTAAATGTTTTTTGAGGATAAAAAATGAACAAAACCCTAAAACTGATGCTCGCAGCATTGATTACTATTTCTGCTGGTTCAGTCATGGCTCAGCCAAAGAATGTTGACAACTGGGTCAACTCAGCCGGAACTCCTTGGAGAAACGGCGACGG
>DENG01000078.1:0-4379 GCA_002359975.1 Polynucleobacter sp. UBA2650 | reverse complement strand
GACACATTGTTTGACTTTGATAAGTCGACCTTGAAATCAGAGGGAATTGCTACTCTCAACAAGGTTGCTCAAGATATTACTAAGATGAAGCTTGAGGTAGTGATTATTGTTGGTTACACCGACGGTGTTGGTACCGATGCTTATAACATTGCCCTAGGTCAACGCCGTGCAAACGCCGTGAAGTCTTTCCTCACCAATGCTGGTGGTGTTGAGGCAACTCGCGTTTACACCGAGAGCAAAGGTAAAGCTGATCCTGTAGCTAGTAACGCTACTGCAGAAGGTCGTGCTAAGAACCGCCGTGCTGTGATCGAAGTAGTTGGTACACAGCCAGTTAAGTAATCTGTCTCTTAAGACTTCAAAAGCCCGGTTCGCCGGGCTTTTTTATTGCTTTTTTTGTATAGTCTTACTTATTCTTTTAAATGGGCTTTCCAATGAGCAATGTCGACCACAGTGAGATTGATAAATTTAGTGCCCTAGCGCATCGCTGGTGGGATCCGACTAGCGAATTCAAACCTCTGCATGCCATCAATCCCCTGCGGCTCGGCTGGATTCAATCGATTACCAATTTACAAGGCAAACGAGTACTTGATGTGGGATGCGGCGGCGGAATACTTGCTGAGTCGCTCTCTAAAGCAGGAGCGACCGTAACTGGCATTGATTTATCAAGCAAGGCCCTTAAAGTTGCTGAGTTACACCAACTTGAAAGTGGCACCTCTGTTCGTTATCTAACAATTTCGGCCGAAGACTTGGCAAAAGAAGAATCCCAATCGTATGATGTAATTACTTGCATGGAGATGTTGGAGCATGTTCCCGATCCATCTTCAGTAGTACAAGCATGTGCAAAGCTATGCAAACCCGGTGGGCATATTTTCTTTTCCACCCTGAATCGCAATCCAAAGTCCTACCTTTTTGCCATTATTGGCGCGGAGTATATTTTGCAACTGCTTCCAAAAGGTACCCACCAATATGAAAAATTTATTAAGCTGTCCGAGTTGGCTCAATTTACTCGGGCAGCTGGTTTGAAAGTCATCGAGCTCAAGGGGATGACCTACAACCCCATCACACAAATTTATCGCTTAGGCAGCGATACGGATGTGAACTATATGATTGCTACACGCAAACCATAGCCATGCCATCTCTTCCTTCATTTGAGGGGGTCTTCTTTGATCTGGATGGCACCTTAGCCGACACTGCTCCTGATCTGGTGGCTGCAGCAAACCGCTTATTAATTGCTAAGAACAAGTTACCGATGCCCTATGAGACTCTGCGACCCATGGCATCCGCGGGCGCCAGAGGATTGATCCAAAAAAGTTTTGGGATCAATAAAGATCATCCGGAGTTTATTGCTTTGCGAGATCAATTTTTAAGCTTCTACGAGGAAGCTCTCTTGGTTCATAGCAAGCTTTACGAGGGCATGGAAGAATTACTGCAAAGGCTCGAAGATGAAAAGCTTCCATGGGGTATTGTGACCAATAAACAAGAACGTTTTACAGTTCCACTCACCGAGCAAATGGGCCTCATGCAGCGAGCGCATTGTGTCGTTTCTGGTGATACGACCCCCTTCTCCAAGCCCCATCCGGAACCCATTTTGCATGCCGCTAAGCTAGCTAAAGTTGACCCCAAAAAGGCACTCTATGTAGGTGACGATATTAGAGATATCGTATCGGGCAAGGCAGCTGGGATGCATACCGCTGCAGCCTTGTATGGCTATTGTGGCTGTGACGAACCCCCTCACCAATGGGGGGCTGACTACCAAATTCAGCATCCTTGGGAACTTCAGCAAATCATCTTTACAAAATAAGGTGTGCAATTTAAGTCCAAACGACTTAAAATTGTGACCCCAATGCAAGGAATTCCGGGGTCGACATGGTTTCGACGTGGATTACAAAGCATCAAGGGCATACCGAGGACCCGTTATCTCGTAAATCAATGGGAATGCAATAACTGCTAACGACGAACGTTACGCACTAGCCGCTTAATTGCGGCTGCCCCTGAACTGATTCTCTCTTGGGTCAGGTAGCGAAAGCTACATCAGGGTCATATACAAGAGATAAGGTCATCTCGAGTCACGAGGGATGATTCGAAAATCTAGTGAATCGCTAATGCAAAGCGTGTCGATTCGCGTTGCACTGGTTAAATCAAATAATTAGACTAAGTATGTAGAACTTGTTGTAGAGTGTTTGCGGACGCGGGTTCGATTCCCGCCGACTCCACCATTTTTTAGATCAACCCTTTTGCTAGGATTATCTCCTTTCGACTATCGCGCAGAGCGATCAGTCATTTTTCCATCAAAACATGGCTTCCATTTCTTTACGAACGCGATAGGCGTCGGTTGTTTTATCAATGGCGACATCGTCCCAACAAAGGCTTTGACCCTTTTTAACAGGTCGCACCACTTTCACTTGATGCGCCAAGCCTAAAGGCAATCCACCCATTTGTAATGATTTTTTAGCTGGTAAGAGTTTGCCCCAAACCGTATATCCACCCTCTCCATCTAATACATCTCCAGGATTTAGATCGCGCTTGGCAGTAGCAACCACGTCAGCATTCCAGCAATAAGGAACTCCAGTAGCTTCTTTTCGAAGAGCAACGCTAGCTACCGACATACCGACTTCTAGACCAATTAAGTGCCAACGCTTATAGAGCGTAAAGTAACGCCCGCTGGGGTCAGTATGTGCTTTATATTCTTCAAAACAATTTTTGATGTATTCGGTTTCAGCCTCAACTGTGACCCAGATGCCCATGCGAATGTCATAAGGGATTGTTCTGCCATCTTTTTCAAGGGATGAAATTACTTCTACCATTCCCTTTTGTTCAAGGTGCCCGCCTTCACTCATAGGTCTTGTGACAACTGGGATATCTTCAACGCTAGCAGGAGGGTAGAGCAAACCATTGCTTGGTACGAGTAGCCCCGTTGCATTGGCAACCGCGGTCGATTCGATAGAGGGTTTAGAGCCATCCAAAAAGCTATTAAACATTTTTGGGTTTAATCCACCTCGTACCGCTTGCTCAGGGCTAAGACCGTAATGATTCCATACTGTATCTGGAGTGGAATCAGCATAATGCGGCAACCACTTATGGCCACGCCCTGCTGCGACCACTGGGAATCCACAGGTACGCGCCCAATCCACTAAATCACAAATTAAGGCAGGCTGATCACCAAATGCTAGGGAATAAATCACATTGGCCTCTTTGGCCTTTTTTGCTAATAGCGGCCCACAAAATGCATCAGCCTCTACGGTGACATTCACCACATGTTTACCTTGGGAGAAAGCTTTTAAACAATGTTCGACTGCAGCAATGGGGTTGCCAGTACATTCCACAATTACATCAATCTGTGGTGCATTAACTAATTTTGTCCAATCGTCTGTAATAAAGCAGCTTTTTTCCTGAACTGCCATCTCAATCGATTTAGCCTGAATCCGGTTCATGTCCCATCCAACCCGCTTTAAATTGGTTCTAGCAGCATCTGGGGATAAATCAGCAATTCCAACTAAATGGACCCCTGGGGTTCTGGGTATTTGTGCCAGATACATGGCGCCAAATTTACCGGCTCCGATTAAACCAACTCGAATAGGATTCTGATGACGTTCGCGTTCTTGTAACTGTTGATAAAGGCTCATGAAATTTAGTTATATCGCTGTTAATCGGTTATGTTGATAGTCATCAATCGCTTGCTCAATCTCTTCACGGGTGTTCATCACAAACGGTCCGTGTTGAACAATGGGTTCATGAAGGGGTTTTGCTGCCAACACAATCGCCTTTGCTCCCTGCTCTGAGGCGGTAATGTTTAATTGATCACCCTCACTCAAAATAATTGCTGATTGTTTGGGTGAGGCCTGTAAGGCTGAGCCGATCTTCAGATCGCCCTCGTAGATATAGATGAAAGCGTTATGGGTAATGGGTATTGAATGAGAAAAAGACTCTTGAGCGTGTAGGTGAATATCAAAAAAGAGTGGTTCGGTACTTAAACCATAAATAGGACCACGAATAACTTCCCCGCGCAGATTGCGATACTCACCAGCGATCACTTTGATAAGGCCTCCGCCTGGAAGAGTGCTGCGAGGAATCGTATCCTCTTGAATGTCCTGATAGCCGGCTGGCTTCATTTTTTCTTTAGCGGGTAAATTAATCCACAGTTGAAAGCCGCGCATTGCACCACTTTCTTGCTGTGGCATCTCTGAATGAATAATGCCTCGACCAGCGGTCATCCATTGGACGCCGCCTGTTTTTAAATGCCCCCGATTGCCCAAATGATCTTCATGCAACATATGGCCCTCGAGCATATAGGTCACGGTCTCAAAACCGCGATGGGGGTGCGGCGGAAAGCCAGCTACATAATCATTCGGATCATTGGATGAGAACTCATCCAACATCAA
>DENG01000022.1:9335-10686 GCA_002359975.1 Polynucleobacter sp. UBA2650 | reverse complement strand
ATCTCACAAGCATATGTGTCTTGAAGCCACTTCAAAATAACACTGGTATCTAAACCACCAGAATAGGCCAATACTGCTTTTTTAATGTCGGACATAATTTATTTCTATGTTTTTTACAGAACTTCAATCAAAAAGATAAAACACATACGCTATGTAGCAACCATAATTTTATAGGCGCCCACAGAGCAAAAACTCCATTAGAGCTTTTTGAACATGCAGGCGATTCTCGGCTTCTTCCCAAACTATGCTTTGAGGTCCGTCAATCACAGCCGCACTCACCTCCTCACCCCGATGCGCTGGTAGGCAATGCATGAACAATGCATTGGGTTGGGCTAAAGCCATTAGATCTTCTGAAACCATCCAGTTTTTGAAAGCAGCCATACGCGAAGTATTTTCATCCTCAAAACCCATGCTGGTCCAGACGTCTGTTGAAACCAAATGAGCACCTTTGCAAGCATCTTTCGGGTCGGCACATACTACAAGGTGATTTAAGGCCGAGCTATTCAGGCGCGATCGCTCAAGCTGATAGCCCTCAGGCGCAGAGAACCGAAACTCGAAATCTAATTTCTCAGCCGCCTGTATCCAGGTATATGCCATATTGTTTGCATCGCCGACCCAAGCAACGGTCTTGCCTTGAATTGGTCCACGGGCTTCCACAAATGTGAAGATATCGGCCATTACCTGGCAAGGATGATATTGATTGGTTAGCCCATTGATGACTGGGACACGTGAGTTGGCACTAAAGCGCTCAATGGTATCTTGCTCAAAGGTCCGAATCATGATGATGTCGGTCATTCTGGAAATGACTTGTGCGGCATCCTCAATAGGCTCACCCCGACCAAGCTGTGTATCCCTTGTATTCATATAAACCGCATGTCCGCCCAATTGGTGAACACCTGCCTCAAACGATAAACGAGTTCGTGTGGAATGTTTTTCGAAGATCATTGCCAAGGTGCGATCGTGCAGGGGATGCCAAGTCTCATAGCGTTTGAAGCGCTCCTTCAACCACGCTGCCCTAGCAAATAAATACTCATACTCATCCCGACTAAAGTCTGAGAACTGGAGATAGTGCCTCAGCTGCCCGGGCACCTGAGGCTTAGCCAATGAACGGCCGGTACCTAGCTCAGCCAAATGAGCATCTTGAGTTGTTTGAGAAGTTTTATGCGGCATATCTTGCAAAAGAACGCTCCATGAAACAAAAACCCGCTCGATCTAAGAGCGGGTCAGAAAATCTAAACTACCTTAGGCCCGCTAAAGGCCTAATAAAAAACGATTAGGCCATCGCCTTAATGGCTGCAGAAAGTCGTGACTTCTGACGAGCGGCAGTATTTTTGTGAGCAATCTTTTTATC
>DENG01000022.1:8662-9252 GCA_002359975.1 Polynucleobacter sp. UBA2650 | reverse complement strand
GCTTCACAGATTGACGAGCGCGCTTGCGTGCTTGTGCGGTATTAGCCATTATTAAATTAACCTATCTAAATCAAATAATCAGAATGAAATCAAACTCTTAAAAGTAAAAACCTGCCAAAAGCCTGCGTTCACTGTCTTTGCAAAGCCGCAACAATACGGCTCTCGAAAACCTGACATTCTACCCGAAAGAGGCCAAAATGCCCACCCCACCCCCAAATAAGGGAAAATCAGCCCATGAACCTGCTTTCTGCCGCAGCCAAAGTCAGCTCCTTGACCATGCTATCCCGCATTACGGGATTGGTTCGCGAGACCCTCATTGCCAGGAGCTTTGGGGCTTCCGAGTGGACGGATGCCTTTAATGTGGCCTTCCGGCTGCCTAATTTGCTCCGTAGGCTCTTTGCCGAAGGCGCTTTTTCTCAAGCTTTTGTCCCCATTCTGGGAGAGATCTCCAATCAAGGGGATCGCAATAAAACTCAGGGTCTAGTGGACGCCATCGCCACCCTCCTGTTTTGGGCCTTAGGACTAACCGTTCTAATGGGAGTGATTGGCGCGCCTATTCTAGTTTTTATTATTGCTGCCGGGCTCAAAGG
>DENG01000022.1:4203-8594 GCA_002359975.1 Polynucleobacter sp. UBA2650 | reverse complement strand
CGCTTTGCCGTGCCCGCATTCACCCCCGTTCTCCTGAACCTTTGCCTTATTGGAGCTGCTGTTTTATTAGCCCCTCACTTAGAGCAACCCATTTACGCCCTGAGTGCCGGCGTCATTATTGGAGGCATTTTGCAACTCGGCATTCAAATACCGGCGCTTTTAAAACTAAGACTTCTGCCGCGTATTGCTTTTTTTCCCAAGGCGATTAAATCGGCCTGGGGAAATCCAGATGCGCGTCGCGTCATTAAGTTAATGGTGCCCGCTGTATTTGCGGTATCGGTCGCCCAAATTTCTTTAATCATTAACACCAATATCGCCTCTCATTTACAAACTGGAAGTGTGTCGTGGCTTTCCTATGCAGACCGACTGATGGAGTTTCCTACAGCACTTCTTGGTGTTGCACTAGGAACCGTATTACTTCCAAGCTTGAGTAAGGCGAATGCTAATCAAGACATTGCACATGCTGGGGAGCTTTTGGTTTGGGGTCTACGTCTTACCTTTTTACTAGCAGCCCCATGCGCATTGGCGCTCTTTCTGTTTGGCACACCAATCTCTGCTGTCCTATATCACTACGGTCAGTTCAACGCTCTAGATGTCGAAATGACTCGTCAAGCTCTCGCTGCTTATGGTGTTGGTCTAATCGGGCTCATCCTTGTCAAAATTTTAGCGCCCGGCTTTTACTCCCGCCAGGATATTCGTACGCCGGTCAAGATTGCTTTATTAGTATTGGTCTTTACTCAAATAGCCAATATCGCTCTAGTGCCTTTATTTGCACATGCTGGTCTAGCTCTATCGGTTGGTTTGGGGGCATGTCTGAATGCAGCGCTACTTTGGATTGGCCTTAGGAGAAAGGGTGCTTTGCCCAAAGCCGCTGGTTGGCTTAAATACATTACTCAACTTAGTATCGGTTTATTGCCCTTAGGCTTATTGCTCTTTTATGGTGCAAGCGCTCATGACTGGCTAGCGCTTCAAAGTAGCCCATGGATCCGTATAGCGTTTCTGGGGCTTTGGTTGATGTTTGCAGCCTTGCTCTACTTTGCCACTCTCTGGCTCGTTGGATTGCGCTGGCAAAATTTTCTGCGTCATGCAAAATAGCAAATATGCCGACTCAACAGCTCGATTACTTCTCTACCTTAGTTGCTGAGGACGAGCACTTTCCGCTTACTGAAGCAAGTATTGCGGTTGCACAACATGCCTTCCCTGATCTAGATGTTCAACACGTCTTAGATGAAATCGATCAGTTTGGTGATCGTCTAAAGAAACGTATTTCTGCCGATGCCTCTGCTGTGCAACGCTTGCAACAGCTAAAGCATTTCTTTTATACCGAGCTTGGTTTTGGCCCCAACCCCAATGATTTTTATGCTCCCGAGAACTCGTATATCCATCACGTCCTGCAAAGTCGCCGTGGTATTCCCATTTCTCTAGCCATCCTGATGATGGAGCTTGGCAATCAAATTGGTTTAAAAGTTAAAGGGATATCCTTTCCAAACCACTTTATGTTGCGCGTCTCACTTCCTCAGGGCGAGGTCATCATGGACCCCTTGACAGGAACCTCTCTGGCAAAGCATGAGTTACAAGAAATGCTAGACCCATACTTAGAAGCAAGGGGCTATGTTGGCGATCTGCAGCTACCACTAAATGTTTTTCTGAGGGTCTCTAGTTCTCGAGAAATCCTTTCGCGCTTCTTGCGTAACTTAAAACTGATATATACCGAACATGAACGCTGGGAGCGTTTACTGGGAGTACAACAACGCCTAGTTATTTTATTGCCAGACTCTCTCGAAGAAGTACGCGATCGAGGCTTAATTTTTGCTCAACTAGAATACTTGCGCCCGGCAATTGAAGATATGCAAACCTATCTCAGCGGGCAACCGGATGCCAGTGATGCTGAAGAAATCCGAGAGCACATTTCGACCCTTGAAAATCAAGTTCGCCAACACTAAGTCTTTTGTTCTTGATGCCTACTAAAGTTTTATCCATCGTCGGCCCCACGGGAGTCGGCAAAAGTAATTTAGCTCTTTGGCTTGCGCGTCAATATAAAGACTTGGGACGAGTTATTGAAATCATCAGCATGGACTCTGCCCTGGTGTACAAAGGTATGGATATAGGCACCGCCAAACCCTCCAAAGCAGAACAGGCAGAGGTGGTCCATCATCTGATTGATGTTTTAGACCCCAGCCAAAATTACTCTGCTGCGCAATTTGCAAGCGATGCAAAAGAACTGATTTCTGACATCAAACAGCGAGGAAATATCCCGCTCATAGTCGGTGGCACGATGCTCTACTGGAGAGCTTGGGTCTATGGCTTTTCTAATCTACCCGCTGCAAACCCTGAGGTGCGCGCTCAATTAGACCGCGAAGCTGCTGAAATCGGCTGGCCTGCTATGCATGCAAAGTTAGCCATCTTGGACCCCGCTAGTGCAGAGCGTCTTCAGCCAAACGACAGTCAACGGGTTCAGCGAGCCCTAGAGGTATTTGCACTTACTGGGCGACCGCTATCGGATCTCTTCGAAGAAACCCCGAGTCTGGCGGGTCGGAAGCAAGAGCCCACTCCTGATTGGGTAGAGGTAATCTCACTCGAGCCATCCGATCGAAAGACTTTGCACACGCGTCTAGAGCAACGTTTTGATCAAATGCTAGAGAGCAAATTCATTGAAGAGGTTGAACAACTTCGCAATCGTGGCGACCTACATACCAATCTGCCAGCGATTCGGTCTGTCGGTTATCGACAAGTTTGGGAGTATCTAGCGGGGGATATTGATTTTGAGACGATGAAAGAAAAAGCATATGCTGCGACCCGACAACTCAGTAAACGGCAGATGACCTGGCTTCGAGCAATGGATCGTCGGGTATTTGATCCTTTCGATACAAAGCAAATGGATCTTGCCCAAAAACAATGTCTAGCCCTCTTGCAGTAACTTAGATCACGATCGTTTGGGGCGCCCCAGGCGGACGCGAAATAATCTCACCCAAACTCCAGGAATGAAGCCCCTGTTGATTAATGCTAGCAATGACTGCATCGGCATCTTGATGGCTCACCACTACAACCATGCCAATTCCGCAATTAAATACCCGTACCATCTCTGCGTCGGCGACTCCGCCCTTCATTTGCAACCAGCGGAACAAATCTGGCATCTTCCAAGAATCTCGACGAAGGATCGCTTGCGTATTCTCGGGTAGAACGCGAGGCACGTTATCAACCAACCCACCTCCCGTAATATGTGCCAAACCCTTAATGGGATGTTGGGCCATCACACTTAACAATTGCTTGACGTAGATTTGGGTAGGCGCCATGACCACCTCACGCAATGAACGTCCGCCGATCTCTTCTGATGGCTTTGCGCCAGCTCGCTCGATAATCTTACGGATCAAAGAATAGCCATTGGAGTGCGCCCCGCTGGACGCAATACCGATTACTGCATCACCCGGTTTAATCGAAGCGCCATTAATAATTTTAGATTTCTCGACTACGCCGACTGCGAAGCCCGCTAAATCATATTCACCCGGCGGATACATACCTGGCATCTCAGCGGTCTCGCCACCGATCAATGCGCACCCCGCTAACTCACAGCCCTTGGCAATGCCGGCCACGACGGTTGTCGCTGTATCGACTGACAGCTTGCCGCAAGCAAAATAATCGAGGAAAAATAGAGACTCTGCCCCCTGAACCAAAATATCATTCACACTCATGGCGACTAAATCTTGGCCAATGGTCTCATGACAGTTCCACTCAAAGGCTAATTTAAGCTTCGTTCCGACGCCATCCGTGCCTGACACTAGAACGGGCTCCTGATATCGCTTAGGGACCTCAAAAAGAGCCCCAAAGCCGCCTATTCCGGCCAACACGCCATCTCGCATGGTTTTCTTGGCCAAAGGCTTAATACGGTCTACCAAGGCATCGCCGGCGTCAATGTCGACCCCGGCGTCACGGTAGGAGAGTCCTTGGGATGAGGGGGGCTTAGAGGAATTGTTCATCGTTTAATCTTTGGGAAATCAGGGAAATCCGCTTATTCGTTCAATTTGATCGGTAGAATCTCTGAATTCTAGAGTATGAGGCCGTATGGCAGAAATTTTTACCCCCTTCCTCTTCGCTTTTATCTTGGCTTACATCCTGCGGCCGGTCTGTCTTCGCTTGGAGACAATAGGTCTGGGTAAAGCCCTTGCTAGCACTATCAGCATTCTTTTTGGCCTAAGCGTACTGGCAGTCATCCTTCTATTGCTAATCAATCTGCTGCGCCATGAAATCCCCCTGATTAAGGCTCAGCTACCTATTTGGTTACAAAGTATCCAAACGTGGCTTGCGCCAAAACTATTAAGCCTCAATATAGATATTGATTGGCAGGCCCTACGAGAAGCCATTACCCAAAAGATCACTGCGCATTTTTCTGCAAA
>DENG01000022.1:0-4178 GCA_002359975.1 Polynucleobacter sp. UBA2650 | reverse complement strand
GGTTTGTCAACTTCATCCTAATTCTCTTTGTACTCTTTTACTTACTAATCGATTGGGATCACTTTTTTGCTTTACTCAAACAATTGATTCCAATTCGCTTTCAAGTAACCGCACAAATCCTCGTCAGCGAAACCGATGGGCTGCTCTCCCAATACTTACGCGGACAGATGTTGGTCATTTTGATCATGGCGGTTTTCTACAGCGCCGGTCTTAGTCTGACCGGTATGGAAGGAGCGCTTGGTCTTGGGGTCTTTACCGCCTTGGTTATTGTTATTCCATATATCGGCATTGCAATTGGCCTGGTTCTGGCTATCCTTTCTGCCATTCTGCAATTTGGCTTTGGTGCTGAGCTAATCGTAGTCTTGGTGATTTTTGGTATTGGACAGGTGCTGGAAGGGTTTTTCCTAACCCCGCGCCTTGTGGGCGAACGCATTGGTTTGCATCCGGTCGCCGTTCTATTTGCCTTATTGATCTTCGCTAAATTGTTTGGCTTCTTTGGGGTCCTGCTGGCATTACCTGCCAGCGCAATCGTGCTGGTCTTGATTCGCTTTGTATGGTCGCAATACGAACAAAGCGCGTGGTATCGCAAATAACGAAGTGTTCATGAATCATTCATCCGCCCTACCACGTCAATTTGCACTGGACCTTAACCAAACGCCCCCTGCTTCACTTCATAATTTCTTAGTCAGCGGCAATGAAGAGCTGAAAAATACACTTGAGCGATCTATTGCTGCTTGGCCATCAGCCTCAGAGAGAGAAGTGCCGATTGAGGAGCGTTGGCTCTATTGGTGGGGAAGCAACGGTTGTGGTCGAACTCATCTTCTTAAGGCAATGTCATATGCTGCCAAGGAACGCGCTATAGCCTTTATCGAACTTAACCCCAATCAACCTAATGCTTGGATTGAGTGCGAGGATCAATTATCTCGCTCCTATAGCAAAGAGGTAATTGTGATGACGGTGGACGATGTTGATCAGCTTGACGATCGGCTACAGGCAAGTCTTTTTCGAATACTCAACTTGGTTCATGCAAACTCTAACTACTTTGTTTACCTAGCTGGAAGTATGGCGCCCAACGGTTTAGAGCTTCGTGAAGATCTTCGTACCCGTCTTGCTTGGGGACTTATTTTTCAGATTCACCCACTGACCGACTCTGAAAAAGTATCTGCACTCACCCATGCCGCTAAGGAGCGGGGCTTAAATTTGTCGGTTGACGTTCTACCCTGGCTTATCAGTCATTTTTACCGAGATATGCCTAGTTTGATGGCATTACTCGATGCTCTTGATGCTCACTCGCTTGAAACCAAACGAGCAATTACGTTGCCATTGGTTCGTGAACTTCTTCAAATTGCAGGGACTAAATCATGAGTCGTTTGGCATTATTTGATCTCGATCACACACTCTTACCTTTTGATAGTGATTACGAGTGGGGGCAATTTTTAGTTCGCCAGGGAGTTGTTGATGGTGAGCAATACGCTAAATCAAACGAGCAGTTTTATGCTGATTATAAAGTTGGTAAATTAGACATTGATGCGTTCTTACGCTTTGCTCTCAAACCTTTGTCTGAAAATACACGGGAACAACTACAACAGTGGCATGATGCCTTTATGCGCGAGAAAATTAATGGGCAGCTACATCCCAATGCATTGGCCTTGGTCAAAAAACATCAAGCAGTTGGTGACTTATGTTGTGTGGTGACGGCCACAAATAGCTTTGTCACGCGCCCCATTGTGAAAGCCTTTGGCATTGATCATTTGGTTGCGACTGATCCTGCCACTGAAAATAATCAAGCCCATGGACGCTTTACGGGCAAGGTCGCTGGGCTGCCGAGCTTTAAGGAAGGTAAGGTAACACGAGTAAACGCCTGGCTTCAAGAGCAGGGTTTATCGCTTGACAGCCTCGAGAAGAGTTACTTTTATTCAGACTCCATGAACGATCTTCCCTTATTAGAATGCGTCAGCAATCCCGTTGCTACCAATCCAGATGAGCGTTTACGGGCTGAAGCAGAAAAACGTCATTGGCCAATTTTGGAGCTTTTCTCTTCATCCAATAATCTAAATACCCTTCATGATTACTAAGTTCCTCGATCGTCTTTTGCGTCGAGGTCCGCGCCCTAAATCCAATCAATCTGGGGCCACCCTTGTTGCTCATAAAGTCCACAAAAAGACCCATCGGATTAATCCTGGGCTTTTATCCAAGAATGCGGTCAAAGTAACCCACACTCTTCAGCAGGCTGGTTACAAAGCCTACATTGTTGGCGGCGCGGTTCGTGACCTCGTTTTAGGAATTGCACCAAAAGATTTTGATGTGGCTACCAATGCAACCCCCGAACAAGTACAAAAATTATTTCGGCGCTCCCGTTTAATTGGGCGTCGCTTTCAAATCGTACACGTTACTTTTTTTGGTAAAGAGCGTCCCGAGATCATTGAGGTTTCTACGTTTAGAGCAGTTCTTGAAAGCGTTGGGGAGCATGTGGCCGAGAGTGGGCGTATCTTGCGCGACAACGTCTGGGGTACCCATGCTGAGGATGCAGCACGTAGGGATTTCACGATTAATGCAATGTACTACGACCCCGCCAGCGAGACCGTTCTCGACTATCACGGAGGGATGGCGGATATTCGTTCCAAAACAATCCGCATGATTGGCAATCCCATTAAACGGTATCGAGAGGATCCTATCCGTATGCTGCGGGCGATTCGGTTTGCTGCCAAAACAAATTTTCAGATTGAGTCAGAAACTCGAAAGCCGATTGCGGGGTTGGGTGATCTCATTCACGATGTACCAAGCGCCCGACTGTTTGATGAGATCCTGAAGCTGCTAATGTCTGGGCATGCATGGGCAGGCATTCAAGCATTACACGATGCAGGACTCCATCATGGCTTACTGCCATTGATTGATAAAGCCCTAGCGAATGACGAGTCAGCACAATTTATTCAACGTGCTTTGCGTAATACCGATGAGCGAATACAGGCTGGTAAATCGGTTTCACCCGGGTTTTTATTCGCCTCACTTCTGTGGCCCGATTTAGAGCAGCGCTGGCAAGGATTGGTAGCTGGTGGCATGCCCAACTTACCCGCTCTGCATGCCGCCATTGATGACACCATTGCACAACAAAATACGGGTATCTCGGTACAGCGTCGTCACGAGGGAGATATGCGTGATATTTGGACCATGCAGCCCCGTTTTGAGAAACGTAATGGTCGCTACCCCTATCGCCTACTTGAAGTGCCCCGCTTTAGAGCGGGTTACGACTTTATGCTTTTACGAAGTCAGGTTGGCTCTTGCCATGCAAGCCTTGGACAATGGTGGACCGACTTTATTCATGCAGACCTATCCGAACGTGAAAATCTCATCGCTAGGGCTAAGGACGATGGCCTCCCTTCCACACAAACCCCAGCTAGCCCCAATAAGAGAAGGCGGCACCGCTCAAAACGCTCTAATTCAGGGGCTGAAACTACTCTTGATTTTGAAATCAATGGCGGCAAGCAAAATTAAGCTTTTTTGAGTAAAGTAGGTCATATTTCAAATGGGACAGATATGGCGAAGGCCTTTATTGGATTTGGTGGAAACATTGGGGATGCTCGGCAGATCATCACCGATGCCATTGTTTGCCTAGCCCAACATATCGAAGTTCATATTGTTAATAAGAGTTGTTTTTATCAAAGCGCCCCCGTTGATGCGGTCGGCGGTGACTACATCAATGCAGTAGTTGAAATTGATACAGAACTCAATCCTTATGGCCTGCTTTATGTTTGTCAAACCATCGAACAACAATTTGGGCGCGAGCGCCCCTTTGCAAATGCACCGCGCACGCTTGATTTGGATATCTTGTTTTTTGAGGGAATCCAACAAAATCACTCCGACCTAACTATTCCGCATCCACGGATTACAGAGCGCTCTTTTGTCATTCTTCCTCTTCTAGAAATCTGTCCTGATTTTTTCCTTCCCGAACACGGTCACTTAAAAACCTTCCTCCCAAAAATTGCTGAGCAACGCATTAAACGACTCACTTGTAAACATTGTGATTGCGGTCTCCAGGTTCATTAGCTCCTTGACGGCCCTGATTGTTATCCCCTAGCGGCCTCGATTAGAATTGCCTTATGAGCTACATTCAAGACAATAAGCCCATCACTATTTCTAAACTACTTGCCATGCATGGAGATGGCGAGAAGATTGCTGTT
>DENG01000023.1:2725-3001 GCA_002359975.1 Polynucleobacter sp. UBA2650 | reverse complement strand
GCCCAAGCCAGCTCCTAAAGACGTATCTAAGGAAGTTGCGAAGGAAGCCACGAAGGACGCCGCCAAAGATGCCCCGAAAGAGACCCCTAAGGAAACTCCGAAGGAAGTCGATGTTACGCAAGCCCCTCGCCAAGACTCATTTTTTGGTGTGCTCGATGGTTTGGCCCATGCCTTATTTGGCTCCTTAGAAGAAGCAATCAATCCTTCTCCAAAAGAAGCGGTTACCGTCGTTCCAGACCCCAAGAGTATTCCGGTGTTGCGCAACGCAAGCGATGT
>DENG01000023.1:1219-2653 GCA_002359975.1 Polynucleobacter sp. UBA2650 | reverse complement strand
CAAATCTTAGTTCCCTTTGTAGCGCCTGCGGGCCTATTGGATCCTGCTAAGACTCCTGAAGATTCTCCGCTCTACAAGATGGCCATGAGCGCCGATGCATTCATTAAAGCGAGTAAGGCGTGGCATATTAATTTGACCGACGCTGCAATCATTGCGGAATTAAACAAAACGCTTGCTGAGACGATTGATCAGCGCAATTTATTGGATGCCGCTGTTCTTAAACCGGCGCCTGGTGCAAAGCCAAACCCCAAAGCCATTGAGGTAACGACAAAGCTCAGAGCAACCATTTGGCAAACCAGGGCGCAGCCGAGTCTGCGGGCTTTGCAAGACTTTAATAAGCAAGTGATCGCAGTGCGCACGATTACTGCAGATCCCAAAAATATTCGGCTTGCAGCTCAAAAGAGCGGCTTACAGCCACCTGCCTTGAATGAAGCCTACGGTAACCTGCCATCGATCTTATTACTCATTAGCGTAGTGTCTTCACTCTTAGCATTACTGAGTGCATTTCTAGTGAGTCGCTTTAAGAAGATGTTGGTCTATACCGACAGCACACCTAAATCACCCCTAGTACAGCGCTGGACTAATAATCAAGTCGATCGCAAGGCGGAGCGTTTGTCTTCAAAGCGTCATCAAGCCTTTAAAGAAGAGTTGCATAAAGAGCTCGATGGCCTAAGCGAGCGCTTTCATATGGTCAATGAGTTGGGCATCAAGCTAAGACAGTCGATTGCTATGCTAAGTCGCCAAGCCAGCGAAGTAGGCCACCCACCGGAGCTAGAAACGGATTCAGGCATTGAAGCGATTGAAGTGCCCGAGCAGATTCAAGAAGCGTTTGCTGCCTTAAAGCAGCAGGGGATTCGTCTTTACTTGGCCATTCTTGACAATCACTCGGGTAAGCAATTAGCGGCCGAGACCGAAAAACTTAATGGCTTAATCGAGGAAGTGGAGTCGACGGTGACCCAGACCGAGGGGCTTGTCAAAGAACTGCATGATCAATTAGATCAACGGATGCGCAAAACCCAATCGGCCATCTCCAGCTCAGGCTCTTTACAAATCTTTGAGCAAGATGCCAATCGGGTCATGCAATCGGCCGATGAGTGGAAAAAAGAGTTAGAGCATTTAGGCGAGTCTGTATCGGAGCTAAAGAAGTGGATTGATCACCATGGCTGAAGAGCGCCCATTATTTCTGGTGGATATCGACCGAGCCCTGGAGGGCTTGGCGATTGCCCAATCGCAGGATCTTGGTAATTTTGATAGCCTCATCATGCATTGCGTTGATCTGGCAAATGCTCTAGATGGTGCGCGCATGGTGGAGCTTAGTAACTTTGCAACGGAACTCAGTCAACAGTTAAAAGTGCATCGCCCCACGAGTTCGCAAACCGAGCTAGATGGTAAAAATGGCAAAGAGTTGGTTTTGCTTATCAACGATCTTGTTGA
>DENG01000023.1:283-1188 GCA_002359975.1 Polynucleobacter sp. UBA2650 | reverse complement strand
CATTTAGAGATACAGAAAAAAGATTTCTGGAAACAATTACTGCGCTTTAATAAGCAGAGTATTGCGCACTCCTTATCGGAGGTGCATGCGAGTTTAGGTAATGTGCACGTTGCGGTCGATTCCTTTAAAAATCGCGCCATTGCACAAAATAATATGGTCGATCCCATCATCGACTACCCCACCTCAAGTGACATTATTAATAAACGCTTAGATCAGACCATTCAAGATCTTGATGCGATCTTCAAACCCTTTTTAAATCCAATGACGAG
Organism: Polynucleobacter sp. UBA2650; assembly: GCA_002359975.1. GTDB lineage: Bacteria > Pseudomonadota > Gammaproteobacteria > Burkholderiales > Burkholderiaceae > Polynucleobacter. Next base: position 919 of record DENG01000023.1, on the reverse strand, counting down.
TTCAGGCGATAGCATTGCTTCCCTTAATACGGCATTCAATACCCCAGTGAGTCCGACGGAGATCAACGATATGAGTTCGCTTGATAAAACAGTTGCTACTGAGTTTATTGATCACCATGCGCAATACACCTTTAATCGGCGCACCAGCTTAAATCGTTTGCAGGCTGTGCGGATGACCGCTCAAAAAGCCAAAGGCTGGAGCCGTAGTGAAATCGATCATTTGCTAAGCGATCAGCAAGATGACTTAGTACGCGTTGGACAGCAATCTCTTAAGAAACGATTTGAGGGCTTGACCGATGAGTTATTAATTGATGAAGTGTATGCAGACCCTGATATCGCACAGACCTTGGTAACCTGCCTCAGCATTTTGCCCCCATGCCCCAGTATTTTTGCCGTCGAGCAGGGCTCGATGGTTTTTGTAGACCTCGATGCAGTCACTCCAACCGAAGATCAGGTGGTTGCGGTAGGCGGCATGCTGGCATCGATTGCTGGCAGTATTGAAGTGATGGACAAAGGGATTCGTATTAGTTGTCCATCAAGCCTCATTCGTATGCCGATTGTGAACTTCATCCGTCATGATGAGTGTTATGCCATACCCGCAGTTCAGTACATCTCGTATGACACGATCGTTCAATC
>DENG01000023.1:0-217 GCA_002359975.1 Polynucleobacter sp. UBA2650 | reverse complement strand
ATTGGTATGCAAACCATGAACATTCACTTGGAGTTACCTCATTCCCTATCAAAACCAGTGTGGCTCGGTGGAATTGCTCTCGATGGGGCTAGCCGGGCACATTACTGGGTGGCGATTGACCGCTTTACACGATGAGTAGCGTTTGCTCCCTGCGACTCAGTTTTTTGATCCTCTTGGGACTCGTCTGGCTTAGCCCGGTTCATGCTCAAAATCAGGC
>DENG01000036.1:14619-14822 GCA_002359975.1 Polynucleobacter sp. UBA2650 | reverse complement strand
ATGAGAGGATTCGAACCTCCGACGCAAGCCTTCGTAAGTCGCTTCTCAGCCAACGCATCTAAAGCGAGACAAGCAACCTCGCGTCAACGTCAGCTCGAGAAAATTGAGGTGGCTGAGATTAAACCCTCATCGCGCCAGAACCCATTTATTCGGTTTGAAACCGAAAAGAAATTACACAATATGGCGGTGGAGTGCAATGCACT
>DENG01000036.1:0-14556 GCA_002359975.1 Polynucleobacter sp. UBA2650 | reverse complement strand
AGCAAACGCTTTGATGGTATTCCAGCCGATAGCGGTGATGTGAAGTGGGCAGAGAACGCCAATGTGGGTGTGATGCCACAAGATACGAGCGAGTGTTTTCCTAAAGAAGAAACCTTGTTTGAATGGATGACCCAGTGGCGTAAGCCAGGCGATGATGATCAAGCAGTGCGAGGTATCTTGGGCCGTTTATTGTTCTCGGGCGATGAGATTGGTAAATCGGTCAAGGTAGTATCGGGTGGCGAGAAGGGTCGACTGATCTGGGGCAAATTAATGCTCCAAAAACACAATGTCTTGGCCATGGACGAACCGACCAACCATATGGATATGGAATCGATTGAGAGCTTACAGATTTCTTTAGAGAAGTTTGAGGGAACCCTAATCTTTGTATCGCACGACCGTGAGTTTGTTTCAGCACTCGCAAATCGTATCTTAGAGATTAAAAACGACGGTACGATTAATGACTACTCGGGAACCTACGAAGAGTATTTACGTAGTCAAGCGCTTACAGGTTAGGTCTTTTGCTCGCGGGTAAAGCGCATCGCTGTACCCTCTGCCTGTATCCGAGTCCAGACCGCCTGCTTCTCCTCTAGACTCATAAATACCCAATTACTGACCTCTAGGGCAGTGCGCCCACAGCCCTTGCAGATCTCATCAAAGAGAGTAGAGCAAATACCAATGCAGGGTGAGTCGGAGTCTGCATCGCCAATGAGGATTGAGTTGGCACCAGCAGAAGGGTTGGAGTGATTATTAGACATAAGCTACTTTAGCGCATTCTCATTATTCTTACCGAGCTCTAGGCCATGACTGCTCTGGCGCAAGGGGCTATGCTCAGCCAGCTCATCCAGATATTGACCAATTCCCATACGTTCCCGCTCTAAGAACCTGCCGACCGCATCGGCAAAGCGTTGGTCAACCAGATAATGATAGGAGCTAACAGTGCTTGGCATAAAGCCTCTTGCCATCTTATGCTCCCCTTGAGCACCTCCTTCTAGTAGCTGTATATGCTCTTTAATACAGAACTCAATCGCTTGATAAAAAGCGGTCTCAAAATGTAAACAAGGATGCTGTTCTAAACAGCCCCAGTAGCGCCCATAAGCCTTATGACCATCTCGGTCAATGACTAATAATGCAGACGCAATAGTTTGTCCATCGCGGATGGCCATAATGAAGTGCAATGAGTCTGGCATAGCCTGAACCCATTTTTGGAAGAACAATTGGTTTAAGTAAGGGGTGGAATAGTGCGTTTGGTAGGTATTGGCATAACAGCGATAGAACATGAGTACTTCGTCCTCACTGACCTGTGAACCGGGTATGTGACGAAACGTAATCCCGGCATCGTGTACCTGTTTGCGCTCTCGCTTAATGTTCTTACGACGTTTCATTGTGAGCGTGGCTAGGAACTGATCGAAGTCAGCATAGTTCTGATTGTGCCAATGGAACTGCACAGACTCACGTCGCATAAAGCCGATTTCGGTTAGCAAACGGGCATCTTCAGTCTGAGGAAAGAGTACATGTGCTGAGGAGAGCTTGAGTTGCGTGAGTAGCTGTACAAGACCGCTTACTAAGGCGGCTTGATGGTTAGCAGTACGCGCTAAGAGACGCGAGCCGGTTGCCGGCGTAAAGGGTATGGCCGATAAGGCCTTGGGGTAATAGGAGAGACCTTGTTGCGCATAAGCCTCTGCCCAAGACCAATCAAATACGTATTCACCATAAGAATGGGTCTTTAAATAGAGTGGCATTGCTCCCAAGAGCTCATTACCCCCTTTGGCATACAGTGCTAGATGCGCAGGCTCCCAACCGGTCTCTGCACAAACGCAGCCCGTTTCTTCTAAGAGGCTTAAAAAGGAATAGTGCAAGAAGGGGCCGGCATCCTTAGGCAAAACGCGCTGCCAGTCAGATGGTGCAATGCTACTAAGACTTCGTATGACCCGAATCTCGAGTTCAGGTGCTTGGCTCATCGTGAACTAATGTTGGATCAGTTCGATCTTGTATCCGTCAGGGTCGGTTACAAACGCAATTAAGGTCTTGCCACCCTGAACAGGGCCAGCAGGGCGGGTAATATTTCCACCGGCTGCTGCAATATCCTCACAGGCTTTATACACATCGGGCACAGCAAGAGCAATATGACCATAAGCACCGCCATGCTCATACTGACTCACCCCATAGTTATAGGTAAGCTCAATTTCTGCTTGACCATCTTCGTTGCCACGACCAAAGCCCACAAATGCGAGAGAGTATTTTTGCTCTTCACGATTAGTGGTGCGCAATAGGTTCATACCTAAGACGCGTGTATAAAAATCAACGGATCGGGCAATATCGCCCACCCGAAGCATGGTGTGCAAAATCATATTACTCAATACGCGCTTTCTCACGCATCTTTTTCATCATCTCAGCAAACTTTGCCTTTTGCCAGGCTTGGTCTTGCAACATCATTTGCTTAAGCTGATCTTTGATCTCAGCCATGGTGGGTACTTTCACATCCCGAACATCCTCAAGCTTAATAATGTGCCAACCAAATTGAGTCTTCACGGGCTGATCGGTCATCTGACCTTTCTTCAAGGTAACCATGACTTTAGAAAACTCTGGTACCAAGGCCTTATCACTAACCCAATCCAGATCACCACCGTTAGGAGCAGAGCCTGGATCTTTAGAGTTCGCTTTGGCTAGATCTTCAAACTTGGCACCCGCCTTAATCTTAGCAATCAAAGCTTTGGCCTCAGATTCTTTCTCAACTAGGATATGACGGACTTTATATTCTTTACCACCAAATTGGCTCTTGACTGATTCATAGGCTGCTTTGTAATCATCCTCAGTAATGCCACCCTTATCAATGTAATCATCAAACAAAGCAGAGACCAAGACGCCTAAGCGAGCTTGTTCCATTTGATCTTTCACTTCCTCTTTCTGAGTAAGGCCACGCTTATCTGACTCCTGTATGACAAGCTCACGGGTTATTAATAACTCACGACCTTGTTCACGTATCTTAGGATCCGTAGCCGATTGACCAGAGTTCTTAATTAAGCGATCGAGCTGTGCTTTTGGAATGGCCTTGCCATTCACGATTGCGGCGTTTTGAGCTGAGACCGCAGTGGTAACAAAGGCAAATGAGAGGGCTACAAGGATTTTCTTGGAATTAAGCATGAGAGATAGTGAATTGAATTAAAGGACTAAAACAGAATTATGACTCATTTGGTGCAAGAGCATGAATTGCGAGGGCGTGGATTTCTGTGGGGATGTAAGGGTTCAGCGCCTCATACACCAAGCGGTGACGGGCAACTCGATTGAGTCCAGCAAATGCAGGTGCGGTGAGTGTAATCCGAAAATGACCACCGCCACTTGCTGCCCCAGCATGACCTGCATGCAAATGACTTTCATCCTCAATCGCAAGATGCGATGGTTGCAGTTGCTGCTGTAGGGCGGCTTCAAACAAAACAATACGTTCTTGATTCTTGCTCATGATTGCTCTGCTTCCATATGACGACTTAACCATAGGCCTTGGGCAATCACAAAGGCAATCAGCAAACCAATGCCACCAAATAGTTTGAAGTTCACCCAAATATCTTCAGAGAAAGTATAGGCAACATAGATGTTAAGTACGCCCATGAAAAAGAAGAAGAGTGCCCAAGCATGATTGAGTTTGAGCCAAAGTGATTTAGGACTATCGGGCTTGAGCGTTATTTGCTTACCCATGAGGCTCTCAATCCAATTCTTCTTGAAGAACTGCGCACTAATGAACAGGACCGCAGCAAATAGCCAATACAAGACCGTAGGCTTCCACTGAATAAAGGTTTTATCTTTCAGGAGAATGGTTAAGCCACCAAAGAACACGATCAAGATTAAGCTGGCCCATTGCATGCCTTCCACCTTCTTACGGCGTGCAATGAGCCAAACGATCTGTGCAATCGTGGCAGCAATTGCCACCAAGGTAGCAACATAAATATCTGCTAACTTGAATGCTACAAAAAAGAGAATGACCGGGAATAGATCAAACAGAAATTTCATCATGAGGAGTGACCCGATTTGGCATTATTGCTTGGCTCAAAACGTAAGGAGGCGGAGTTAATGCAATAGCGCAGCCCACTGGGCATGGGGCCATCATCAAAAACATGACCCAAATGCGCATCGCACTTAGAGCATTTCACTTCCGTGCGAATCATGCCATGTGTTACATCACGATGCTCGCTAATGACCTCGGTATTAAATGGTGTGTGATAACTTGGCCAGCCACAACCAGCATCAAACTTAGTCGCCGAGATAAACAGCGGCGTACCGCAGCACACACAGTGATAGCGACCTTCGTCCCAATGATCCCAGTAGCGACCTGTAAACGGTGGCTCGGTGGCGGCATGGCGAGTAACCCGGTATTCGATCTCGCTGAGTTCTTGACGGTATTGGTCGTCTGATTTAGTCATGATGGTGATTGTAAAGAAGGATTAAGAAGAACAGCTGACCTCAATATGCTCTAGTGCGGCAGGGGGAGGGGCGGCGTATTCTTCGAGACCGGGCTGTTCGGAGAACGNNCCGGGCTGTTCGGAAAACGGGTCTTGAAGGATTGCCAGCAAGCGCTTCACTTCCGAGAAATCATCGTTTTCGGCTTTCTCAATTGCTGCCTGGGCTAAATAATTACGTAATACAAACTTAGGATTTGTGGCCAGCATGTGAGACTGGCGTTCTGCATGGGAACACTTCTCTTCCTTGAGGCGAGCGACATAGGATTGCATCCAGGTATCAAAAGCGTCCCGATTTAAGAACTGATCGCGTAAGGGGTTGGATTTAGCATTATGGCTTGCATCAAAATGCGAGAGCGCTCTAAAGGTATTAGTAAAGTCGACGCGATTGTGATGCATCAACTGCAAGAGTGACTCCACTAAAGATGTATCGTCAGGATTAGGGGTCAATAAACCAAGCTTCGTCCTAAAGTGTTTTAACCAAGCGGCACGATAGATCTCTGGGAACTCCTCTAAAGTTTTTTGTAAGTGCTCTTGGGCAAGCTCGCTACCGTAGCGAGTCTCGATTAATGGAAGTATTGCCCCAGCTAAGCAGGCCATATTCCAGTGCATGATCTGTGGTTGACGTTGATAGGCATACCGACCTTGACCGTCACTATGATTGCAGATGTGGTCTATTTGGAAACGATCTAAAAAGCCAAAGGGGCCATAATCAATTGTGAGACCCAAGATACTAATGTTGTCACTATTTAATACGCCATGGCAAAAACCAATCGCTTGCCAGTGAGCAACTAGTTTTGCAGTACGTTCGCTGATCGCGGCAAACAATGCAAGATAGGGATCATGTGTACCTTGACATTCTGGATAGTGATGCATAAGTAAATAATCAGCCATGGTGGTGAGATGCTCAGTAGAGCGTGCAGCGGCGAAGTGTTCAAAGTGACCTACTCGGATAAAACTGGGGGCAAGTCGTGTGCAGACCGCTGCGGTCTCGAGACTCTCACGAAGTACAGATTTTTTAGAACCGGTGACCGCTAGAGCGCGACTAGTAGGCACACCCAGTGCATGCATCGCCTCACTGCACAAGAACTCCCGAATCGAGGAACGCAAAACTGCACGGCCATCGCCCATGCGTGAGTAGCGCGTGATGCCAGAACCTTTTAACTGAAGCTCATAGCCTTGTAGATCACCCAGCAGAATGGCGCGCCCATCGCCTAATTGACCTGCCCATATCCCAAATTGATGGCCGCTATACACCGTGGCAATTGGATCGGCAAAGGTATGTTCATGGGTCTCTAGAGCATTGCCGCTCAAGACCTCTAACCATCGTGGGTCTTGCGGTAAGCCCGATGCGTCTAAAGTAATACCAAGTTCTTTGGCAAGATTGCTTTCAAAGCCAACCCAATAAGGATTTGGCAATGGCGTGGGCAGGAGATGTTGACAGGTATCTTCACCCTGTAGCGGAAATGCCATGCGCTTACACCGAGTAATTAGCCCAGGCTGACCCAATTAAATTGCCGGTAATCACATCGTGTGCGATTACGCCATTGGCATCAAAGCGACGCTCAACGACCTCATAGTTGCCATCATTGCGCACGCGCAAGACAGTACTTGATCGTGTGCCATAGTGTTGCGTACGTATGAAGGCAGCCGACAAAGCTTTCTCCCACTCTAAGCTCACACCAGTGTTGGGGAGTTCTCTATCTGGTGCTTCATGATCGTCCGCAAGTAAATGCAGATATTGATCAGCGTGTTTGAGATTGCCTGTATCCATGGCAAGTGTTTGGGCAAATGCAGCGATACGATGGTTCACCTTGGGCCATGGGGTATCGAGCATTGCATTCGAAAGTCCATACACACCAGGAGTGAGTGATTGGGTCGGGAAGGTTTTGCGAGGTCGCACCGATTTACCCATGACCACCCGATTGCTAACCCAATGCATTTCTGCATTGCTAGGGTCACTTAAATCTGCCATGAGGAGATTAAAGCCGTTGTACTGATCAAAACGCTTACTATGTTTTTTAACAAAGTGATCTGGTTTATCGGCACCTGAGAGGTACATGAGTGGCAGTTCACCACGAGTTCGGGCATCCGGTTTTTTCTCACTGGGTGAGCGTACATTGGTGAGGGCAGAGAAGCGCCCATTTTTAGTAAGACCCAACCAGGTACCAGGACTACCAATGACATCGGCTTGATCACGTCCTGCTAGGATATGGGGATGTTCTGGCCACCAGCCAATACCCGCAGTATTGCGTTCATAAAACTCATCCCGATTGGCAGCAACGACCAAGGGGTACTTTGGGTGAGATTTCCAGGCAAATAAAATGAGGCACATACCAATAATATGCCTGATTAAATTTCAATCAGGGAATATGGCAGATTTCCTAATTGCAATGCAGGGCCATCCGCCTTACCGAGATGTAATTTGCCACTTTGGGCCAACTCAGACTTGCACTCGATCTGCAGGGTCACAAGCCCCGTTTGGGTAGGATCCTGGGCGGATAAGACCACCATACCGGCTGGCTGGTTTGGATCATCCTCATGAACAACTTCGGTAGCAGGACCTGCAAGCGCAAGAGCGGTCTCAACTTGGGCAAGATATAGGCGACGTTTAATAGCGCCACGGTATTGACTGCGCGCCACCACCTCTTGTCCGGGGTAGCACCCTTTTTTGAAGTCGACCCCACCAATGGATTCTAGGTTGATCATCTGCGGCACAAACTGATCTTGGGTTGCCAAAACAATGCGTGGTATTGCACTGGCTATCTCCGCAGCATTCCATGCACCAAGATCTTCGGAAGATGCGCTTTGTGATGGAAGTGGTGTTTGTGTCGCAAACAGAATACGTTTTTGATCACCAGTGCCAGAGGGATGGGTCATGGTGAGAGCAATCGCATCGCTCGGTAAGTTTGCAGGTAACGTATTTGCCGGACCAAGCACGCCATAGACTGTCCACTCATGACTAACATCTACAACCTTTGCTTTAGAGCGCAACACAAACATGGCTAAGCGTTTTGCAAACGTAGCGGCCAGGTCGCGCGATACAAACAGGGCGAAACGATCTTGCTCTGCATGAGTTGACAAACAAATCCAAGCACTCGCCAGTAAACGCCCCTTGGCAGTGCAGTAACCCGAGAGACGCACACCAGAATGATCCTGTGCAATCGCTGCGGGAGGTGTACGAGTCATTCCTAATACGGAGTTGGTCAATTGTCCTTGCAAAAAGGAGCTAGCATCTGGGCCTTCTACCAAAAGGAGTCCCCAATCACGTAACTCGGTTACTTGGTGTTCGGTCATTTGGGCTGTATTGTGTCGTTTATGAATCGGTTTGCTAAGACTTTTATCATAGTGGTATGAACAAAAACTTTCTGATCCCCAATACCATCACCCTTGACTAGACTGCTTTGATCTCTAAATTACGAACGGGCATCCTGATTGCCTTGACCCTGATTGGGCTTTATTACCTTGCATTGTTTACATGGGGGGTTGTGCCCAAGCCAAAAGAAGGCATCACTGCAGAGCAACGCTTTAAGGTATTACCCAAATCGGGCGTCTCTAGCATTGCTAAGCAATTGCAAGACCAAGGCATGAGCTCCCCAGCTTGGCTTTTTCAGGTGGGGGCCCGATCTTTATGGGTGGGTTCTAAACTCAAACCCGGGACCTATGCGTTTCCTGCCAATGCCAGTTTGGGCAGCGTCTTGCTACAAATGGCTCGGGGTGATCGAATTCGGGAGAGCGTCAAGATCATCCCCGGGATGAGTATTTGGCAGGTTAGGGCAGCGATGGAGGCGCACCCCGCCGTGACTCTTCAAAGTAATCGCCTAGACCCAAGCCAATTTGTGAAGGCTGTGGGTTTGGATGCTGAAAGCGCAGAGGGCTATTTCCTACCAGATACCTATATTTTTGATCCCGATGAAATTGATTTAGTGATTTATAAGCGCGCACTCGCAGCGATGCAAAAACAATTGGCTGGCGCTTGGGATCTTTACACCAAAGCCAATCCTGAGGGTGGGGTGTTAAAAAGCCCCTATCAGTTACTAATCCTCGCTTCCATTGTTGAGAAAGAAACGGGTCAGGCAAGCGAACGAGGCATGATCTCGGCAGTATTTCAGAATCGATTAAAGAAGGGCATGATGCTGCAAACAGATCCCACTGTCATTTATGGCATTGGCCCAAAGTTTGATGGCGATATTAAGAAAGCCGATCTGCGCCGAGATACTCCCTACAATACCTATATGCGTTATGGACTGCCTCCAACCCCCATTGCAATGCCATCGAAAGAGTCCTTACTGGCAGCCGCTCAGCCTGCAGTATCGAATGCTCTGTATTTTGTGGCACGCGGTGATGGTAGCAGCCAGTTCTCGACTAATTTGAAAGAGCACGAGGCGGCGGTGGATCGCTACCAACGCAATCCGGCGAAGTCCGCCTCTAAACCAGCGAGGTAATGAGTGACCAAGCCTAATTACCCTGGGTTCTTTATCAGCTTTGAGGGCATTGATGGAGCGGGTAAAAGCACTCATCTTGAGGCCTTTGCGAAGCATTTGCGAGAGCGCTATCAAGGGAAAGAGATTGTTCTCACCCGTGAGCCTGGGGGTACCCCATTGGGAGAGGAGCTAAGAAAGCTGCTCCTGAATCAAGCCATGCATATTGAGACCGAAGCCCTGTTGATGTTTGCCGCCCGGCGAGAGCATTTGTCCGAGGTAATAGAGCCTGCCCTTCAGGCGGGAAAGATTGTGATCTCCGATCGCTTCACCGATGCGAGTTTTGCGTATCAGGGGGGAGGGCGCGGTTTGAGCCTAGAGAAGCTCAATGCTCTTGAGCAATTGGTGCAGGGTAGGGCGGGGGGTCTTATTCAGCCAAACCTAACGTTGCTGTTTGACCTCCCTGGGAATGTTGCCGAAGAGCGCCGCTCAAAGGCACGCTCCCCCGATAAATTTGAGCAGTTGGATTTAAGCTTTTTTGAGAAGGTTCGGGGTGAATATTTGCGCCGAGCTAAAGCAGATCCAGAGCGATTCATGATCATCAATGCCTTACAGACCCCAGATGCCATCTGGCAACAGCTTCAAGAAATTCGTTTGGATTACTAGGCTAAGTCATTGAATAAATTGACTTATTTAATAATAGTTTTTGTCTATATCGCATGGAAATAGAAAATCCTAATTATGAAAGCCAGGTGGGCCGGTCGGTATACCCCTGGCATGTTGATGCTTGGGAGCAGTTCAATCTTGAGAACCTTCCCCAAGCGATCTTGCTACATGGGCAAGCGGGGATTGGTAAATTAGACTTTGCCTTGGAGCTATCTCAGGCTATTTTGTGTGAGGCCGATCTCTTCTCCTCGGGGGTAAAGCCCTGTAAGGAATGCCAAGCCTGCCGCTGGTTTGAGACTGCCAACCATCCTGATTTTATTGGTCTCGTGCCAGCCCTCTATCAGCACCGTATGCCCCATGCTGAATTGGAGGGGATGCCCAAACCCGAAGTGGAGGAAGTGGAAGACAAAGAGGAGGGCGACGGAAAGAAGGAGAGCGCCTTTATCAAAATCGAGCAGGTGCGAAGGGCAATTGAGGCCATTAATGTGGGAACCCATCGAGGTGGTCAGCGCGTTGTTTTGATCTATCCCCTCGAGGGTTTGCGGCCTGATGCTGCAAATACCTTACTGAAATCTCTTGAAGAGCCCAATGCGCAAACTATTTTTATTCTCCTAAGCGATCGTCTTGATCGAGTGTTGCCTACCATTCGCTCGCGCTGCCAGTTGATAGCACTGCCTAAGCCTCAACGTGCAATTGCTTTGCAATGGTTAAGCACTCATTTGGGATCTTTGTCTGAGCAAAAAATTAGTTCAGAAGAAATAGAGGCCAGCCTAGACGAGCAAGGCGGGGCACCGTTAGCCGCCAAGGAAGTGATCTTGGCGCGCCGTCTAAGTGATGATAAAGATAGCATGGCTCTGGCGAGTTCTGCGACTCGCTTGTTATTAGAGGCGCTAAGTAAGGGGCGCGATATTCCATGGATAGACTGTGCTGAGAAAATCCATAAAGCACCCTTTGGCATTCTTTTGGCATGCATGCAGCGTTGGTTGTTTGATATACAGTCGGCAAAGCAAGCGGGTGAAGCGCGCTATTACCGCAGGCATGAAAAGCATGTTCAGGCCTTGGCCCAGCAGGTCAATATGAACAAACTGCTTAAGTTATGGAAGCTTGTGCTTCTTGCTAGGCGCCATGAGAATCACCCTTTATCAACAAGGGTTCAACTAGAATCCTTGCTTTTGCAGTACCAGCAGCTTTTTGCAGACTAAAATGCGTCCTCATGTTTATTGATTCGCATTGCCACCTCGATTTCCCAGAATACCAAGAACGTCTTCCTGAAGTTCTGGAGAATATGGCGCGAGCCAAGGTAACGCATGCCTTGTGTATTTCAGTGGATATTCCAGATTTCCCCAAGGTGAAACTCTTGGCGCAATCCCACCCTAATTTGTTTGCCTCGGTCGGTGTTCATCCTGATTACGAAGATACGCCCGAGCCTACTCTAGAGTTTTTGATCGAGGAGGCTAAAGATCCTAAGGTGATTGCGATTGGTGAGACCGGTTTAGATTACTACCGCATGGGCGAGCGCTCCTATGAGTCGATGGAGTGGCAACGCGAGCGCTTTCGTACTCATATTCGGGCCGCATTGGCTGCAAAGAAGCCATTAATAATTCATACACGTTCAGCCTCGGAGGACACTCTCAAAATTATGCAGGAGGAGGGTGCAGGGCGGATTGGTGGGGTAATGCATTGCTTTACCGAGAGTTATGAGGTTGCAAAAGCAGCAATCGAGATGGGTTTTTATATCTCGTTCTCGGGTATTGTGACCTTTAAGAGCGCCAAGGATCTCCAGGCAACTTGCAAAGCATTGCCTATAGAGCGCATTTTGATTGAGACCGACTCGCCATATTTAGCGCCGGTGCCCCATCGTGGCCAAACAAACGAGCCGGCTTGGGTATCCCATGTAGCGGGCTTTATAGCGGATTTAAGAGGGGTCTCGGTTGAGTCGATTGCTGAGCATACAACTCATAATTTTTATCAATGTTTTCAGTTAAATAGAAGTGATTCATGAGATTACACCGCAAATTAATTACTCTGCTAGCTTTCCTTCTTGTAAGTCTAACGGCTGTTGCTCAGACCCAAGAGCAGGTCGACAAGATGACCAAGGCAGTGCAATTTGATGATCTTTCTGAGGTTAAGAAACTGATTTCTGCTGGTGTAAGCCCCAATTTGCTGGTTAAGGGCGGCAATCCATTAACCGTATTTGCCGCTAAGGAGAAATCCAAGCAAACCCTGGATTATTTGATTGGGCTCAAAGGTGTCGATGTAGACCATCCCAATCTCTCTGGCGAAACTGTTTTGATGATGGCATCCCTTTATGGCATGTTGTCTGAGGTAAAGGTCTTAGTGGATAAACGCGGCGCCGAGATCAATAAATCAGGATGGACACCCTTGCATTACGCCTGCACGGAGGGCCATTTAGCGGTAGCGGATTATCTCTTGAGCAAAGGCGCCAAAGTGGATGCTTTGTCTGAAAGCGACACAACCCCCTTAATGATGGCAGTTCGTTCCGGGAATATTCAATTGGTACGCTTGTTATTGGATCGCGGAGCTGATCTGCAGATCCGTAATCATCAAGGCTTTAGTGCGATTGACGTCGCAGAGTTGTTTAATCAAGAAGAGATCTCAAAGGGCTTGCGATCCCGCTGGGAGAAGCTTTACAAGACGAAGTATCAGGGTGGACCCAAGCCTGTTTTTGTTGAATCTAAGCCCTAGATCCTACTAGGCTTATCTGCGTATAATCATTATTATGTCAAATAAGATAAATCTGTCTTATCTATCTAATGATTGACCTACCTAACTTCTTTACCCTCTTTACAAAGGTATCGAGCAGCCTCCCAATCGATGAACTCTATATCGTATTTCTGGTGGCAATTGGTTTGTTAGCTGTCCACGCCTTACTCATATTGTTAGTGGGAAAGATCTATCAGTTATTGATTGATTGGGCTGACCGTCAAGGGATGTTTTGGTTGTCCGTCCCCTTTTATATGGTGGCTGTGGGCCTAATCTTTATGACGCATTTAGTCGATATGATTGCTTGGACCTACGCTTTAATTGCCTTGAAAATATTTGAGGTCGATACCAATGCGTTTTACTTTGTGGGCGAGATGTACACCACCATTGGATATGGCACTTTTTCATTGCCTGAGAATTGGAAGATTCTGCCCGTGATGATTGCCTTTAGTGGCATCTTTGCTGCCTCTATGTCGGGCGCTATTCTCTTTAATATGATTAGCCAAATAATTCGCAAGAAATCAGGAAAATAAAGAATTACTTCGGTAGGTCTGCTATTGGATCTAATTGTTTAAAAAAGAGCTCAATGGTTCTGCCCTTTTCATTTTCAAGACGAACTCTACCCGGAATCCAACCAAAATCTTTAATGAGCCAAATATCATTGCGGCGCTTGAAATCTTTTTCTTTCACGGGCAAACGTTTGTAATGACGAAGCACCATGGGCCCCATGGTAAAGATTGCATCGGATAACTCTTCACCTTGGCTTTGAAAGCGCCAGGTTTCTATCGAATCTAAATTAGCAATCGGTATCTCACGGACCGTTCCCTTTTCATCGATCTTATCGTCACCACCTAATAAGGATGCTAATTGCATCATTAGACTAAGGCGATCTTGTGTACCCGGTGGCAGGTCTTTCATCTCCTCTGGCTTTTGGGAGAAGAACATCTTCCCTCCTCCTTTGCCATCACGATCAAAACGAGTAAATCGTGCAGGGCGGCTTCCTAAATGTTCCACATAAAAGTCTGGGGCTAAACCATAAGCATCTATCTTGCCTCGAGACTCAAAGATAAATGGCCCAAAAAATGCGTATGGGATATTAATAAACAAACGATAGCCATTGCTTGGATCAACCTGCCATTCAATCGATGCAGTTTGAAGATATTGACCATCGAGATAGGCATCGTAGTAATAGATACCAGAGTCTGGCAAGCGAAAGGCCTGCCCTTCTTGCGCCCCACCCTGACCACCATCACCCGCCTCAATCTTTGCGCCATCGCCCACTGCATTAGAGCTTGCTTCCTGAACAGTTGGTGCAGGTGCTGCTGGTTTGCTGAGTTTTACTTTCTTAATAGGCTCTACTCGTAGCTCTGCAACAAAGTTCTCTTCAAGCGGAGCGGCTTTAGAGAACAAAAAACTAGGGAACCCGACAAAAAGATAAAGGTGTCCCAACACAGAGATGAGAAGCGCAATGAGAACGATCGAGCGAGGCTTGAGAATACGTAAGCCGTTCATCGGAGAAAAATGGAATGGATTGTGATTGCAGAATGCAATCGACTAAACCCAAAATGGGTCTTGAAGTATTCGGCTATCTTTTGGTAAGTTGGCCGCCAAGAAATCCATTTGGTCCGCCAGAATATTTCTGCCCTTCAATATCATGTCCTCATACAAACTTGGTGTGTAAGGTGCATAAATCAGACTCATCCCAGCTCGCTCTGGAGTGCGATTCCCTTTGCGTTGATTACAAGGACGGCATGAGACCACTAAGTTCATCCAGGTATAGCTGCCACCCTTACTATTGGGAACAATATGTTCGGCTTCGGCATCATTTTCAGAGATACGGCAAGCACAATAAGCGCAAAGACCACGATCACGTCGATAAAGTTTGCGTTTGGTGATGGCAGGCACCACATCAAATAAATTGATCTTGGCAGACCCTTTTACAGCAATGATGGAGTGCAGCTCAATAATCGATTGGCGACCGGTGAGCCGTGACATACCGCCACGCATGACGGCAATGGGGTCACCCAAGGTCCAGAGTACGCTGTTATCGGCGTAATGTCGGGTGGCGTCTTCCGCATCAATCCAGCACTGTGGAATTCCGCCGGCATCCAATTTCAGAATACTAAGCACCGCTCCCCCTTTCTGCCTTGATGTCGACGTCAAGGCGCGCCCGATTACATACTCCTTAATATAGACTAAGTTTGCAACAAAACAATGACTTTTTTCAAGCCCCCGTGATGTCTAAGGCATTTGAAATGGGCTTGCGCCAAAAGAACTTATTGACGGCTAATACGACA
>DENG01000102.1:2203-8303 GCA_002359975.1 Polynucleobacter sp. UBA2650 | reverse complement strand
CATACCACCAGGAAGCCCCCCTTGTGATACGTTGACCACCATTCTTAGTAGAGGTCCATTCCCAGACATTGCCCCCCATATCTAATAGGCCGTTTACTCCAGCTTGGGTGGTGCCAGCCGCCACATGACCTTCGCCTCGGGTTAGACTCCCAGCCGGAGCCAGTCCCTTGAAGTTGCCACAAGCGCTACTGAGGCAGTGTGACCCTTTGGAATTATGGCCGTTGGGATAGGGGTAGCGTTGACCCTTCGTAAAGCCAGTTGGCGGTGAGGGGCGCTGTTCTAGATAAGCCGCTTCAACCCACTCTTTATCGCTTGGTAGGCGTTTGCCAAAATACTGGCAAATGGCTTGGGCTTCAAACGCATTAAGGTGAACGGCCGGCTCATTGTCTCCCGCAGGGACGCCATAGGGTGTGCGCCAAGTCCACCCCGGTTTTTTTACAAATCCCAACTCATAGGATGTGCCGCCTCCTGCTTTCTCAGCAGTGCTCTGAAAACCAGTAGCGCTGGCAAATCGTTTGACCTCCCCAATGGTCATTTCATGTTGATCCCAGAGAACTCCTTTGATCTCAACAGTGGGGATGGCCGATTTGGCAGATTGCCCATATGCATGGAATGCCAATAGCGATAGAGTAAATATGCAAAGTTTATTAATTGTGCGAATATTCATAGAATTGTAAAAAATTGACAAATAAGTAACCTAGCCATTTTTACCTAATTCAGTGCGACTTGCACTATTGCTATTAGAGCGAATTAAGCATCATGAAAAAATCCATTCTTCTTCTGCTAAGTACCTGTTTTATAGTTCAAGTGGCAGTTGCCAATCCAGAAACAACAAAGGCTGCTAAAGAAGCGCCAAAGACAGATGCCACCATCAAAGCTGAAGTGCTCTCAGTCTTTTTTAGCCCACCTGCTGGGGCAGCCAAGGGCTTGATTCGTTATCTCGATGGCGCCAAGAAGAGTATCCAAGTAATGGCTTACAGTTTTACCTATGTAGAGATTGCAGAGGCACTTGCCCGAGCCGCCAAACGTGGGGTTGAGGTACAGGTTATTCAGGATGGACCAACGGCAGCCAATAATTTTGATGTGATCCCAATATTATTAAAGGGCGGTGTTGCACTTCGCGGTAATAAAGCCCACCGCATCTTTCACAATAAGGTGATGATTATTGATGGCGATATTGTGGTGACCGGGAGCTACAACTTTACGAATAGTGCAGAAAAGAGTAATGCGGAGAATATGATTGTGTTGCGCTCCGCTCCTTTGGCGCAACAGTACTATAAAAACTTCATCTCCCATTGGGAGCGCAGCTATCCCATTACTTCTGCGCCAGAGCGGAAAACAGCTAAACCCAATTAATCTGGTTCAGTCACAAATCCTAATTTTGTGAGGCCAGCACGCCGAGAGGCTGCTAGCACTTGAGCAACAGAATCGTAGCGCACAGATTTATCAGCCCGTAAATTAATTTCGGGTTGGGGATCTTTCTTAGCCGCTTTATCGGCATAAGTACTGAAGGTGGCTATGTCAATGGGGGTGCTGTTCCAAAAGATTTGCCCTTTGGCATCAATGCTCAATTGCACAGATTCTGGCTTTACTTCATTGCGCACACTGTTTGCTTTGGGCAGTTCTACTTTGACTGCCTGCTGAATCACTGGCAAAGTAATGATGAAAATAATCAGCAGTACCAACATGACATCCACCATTGGAGTCATGTTGATCTCGGCCATTAAACCATCTTCGTTTTGATCATTCGAGAGGTTGCTAAAAGACATGATTACTCCTGATCGGGAACGCGAGCACCCGTGACAAAGTAGGCGAGTAGATCGTTGGCAAATCGATTGAGATCTGCCATCACTAATTTATTGCTGCGATTGATTGCGTTGTAGCCCAAGACCGCAGGGATCGCAACCGCAAGACCAAAGGCGGTCATGATAAGGGCCTCACCAATAGGGCCGGCGACTTGATCAATCTGCGCGCTGCCCGAACTGCTAATGGCAATCAGAGCGTGATAGATGCCCCAGACTGTGCCAAATAATCCAATGAAGGGCGCGGTCGCACCGGTTGACGCCAAAAAGGTTAACCCCTTCTGGAGTTGACCTGCTGATGCATCAATTCCGTTTTTGAGACTACGCGCCATCCATTCTGAATAGTTCAGGGTTTGTAAGAGTTCGCGATGGTTTGAGCGTTGATTGAGATGATGGGCAGAGGCCTCATTAGCAGTTTTAGCTACTTTGTAAAAAGGGTTGAGTGCATGGTTGCTAAGTGAGGCAAGACCCTCATCAAACGAGCGCGCTCTCCAAAATCCATCTAGTTCATTTTTGAGACGTTTGATATTGCGCAATCCCCAAATACGGCTGATTAAGATTACCCACGTGACCACTGATAAAAACAGAAGAACGAGTGCAACAAAGTGAGTTACGAAGTCTCCCTGGGTCCAGAGGTGGTGAAGGCCAAATGCATTGTTCATATTAGGGACTCTTTAGGTTAAATTTAATCAGTAGATTAGTGGAGATTTTAGTAGGACTGCCATTAATCAGGTAGGGCTTAAAGCGATAGCGTTTACCAATTTCCATTGCGGCCCTGTCTAGCCTTGGGTAAGAGCTTGATTGCAATAGGCGGGCATCTTCAACAACCCCTGTCTCGTCAATGATAAGACGCACAACAACCTCGCCTTGCTCGCCAGCACGTTTAGAGAATGAGGGGTAGTAGGGATCTGCATCAGGTTGGTAAACCACAATCAATTTACCAATATCCGTTTGAATCGGAGTCCCACTAACTCCGCCACCCCCTGTTGAGGGCGCAACGGTCGCTGATTGAGTACTTTCACTCGATTTTGCAGAAGGGGTTGGAGGTGCTGGTGTTGGGCTACTTTGTGTGGGACTGGGCGCAGGTGTTGGTGTAGGCGTTGGAGTTTTCTCTGCCTTCTTTACCTCAGGTTTGGGAGTTGGTTTCGGAGTTGGTTTAGGAGCTTCTACCGGTATTTTGGGGGCGGGGGGCGCACTTTGCTTAGGGGGCGAAGGACTATCCGGTGGAAGCAAGTTCGCCAGGACCCGTTCATCATTCAAATAATTAGGAGGCTTTGGGGTAAGTCCAAAATTAAATGGCACGATAAAAGCCAAATGAGCCAGAACCACGAAGGCGATGATGATGCGCTCTTCCTTGGAAAAAGGAAGGTGTATACGCGATTGAGTCATGCTATTCATCAATTAGAGCTTTAATGTCTCGGTATAAATGGTGTACTGCGATAAATCACGAAGCAGTAAGCGTTGTGCCATCGTCTGTAATGTATCCGCATTGGCCGTGCTGAGCAAGCTTAACGACGGGGCATCTGTGTTTGGATTAGCGCTGATCCCTTGTTGATCCATTTGCCGCACAAGTTGACGCACAACAGCATCGCTTGTATCGATTAGTTCCATCGAGTCGCCTACGATGTCTCGAATGATGTTCTTGAGAAAGGGGTAGTGAGTGCATCCAAGAACCAAGGTGTCAGCGCCGCGCTCTTGAATGGGGCCTAAATGGGAGCGTAAGAGGGCGTGCATCTCTGGGGTCTCAATCTGACCTGCTTCGATCAAAGGTACCAAACCCGCACCAGCCTGTTTAATGAATTGGCAATCTTGCGGGAGGGTTGCTAGTAAAGCATTGAACTTATCACTATTTAATGTTGCTTCAGTAG
Source organism: Polynucleobacter sp. UBA2650 (assembly GCA_002359975.1). Taxonomy (GTDB): domain Bacteria; phylum Pseudomonadota; class Gammaproteobacteria; order Burkholderiales; family Burkholderiaceae; genus Polynucleobacter. The sequence continues at coordinate 4,633 of DENG01000102.1, read as the reverse complement.
CTAGAACACCCACGACTCCATTTTGGGATTGCATCGCCGCCGGCTTAATGCCGGGCTCAACACCAATGATTGGGATATCTAGTGTGCTACGGATTGCAGCAATTGCTTCCGCTGTAGCAGTGTTACATGCCACCACGATGGCACTGCAATTTTGTTCTAATAAATAGCGACAGATTTGTAAGCTGCGTTCCGCAATCCACTCTGGCGACCTATTGCCGTAAGGAGCATTCGCGGAATCCGCAAAATAGATGTAGTTGTGGTGGGGTAACTGCTGGAGTGCCTCATCCAAAATGGATAAGCCGCCCACACCAGAGTCAAAGACACCGATTGTTACCACGGTCAACCGTTCAAGGAATTGCAGTGCATCTAAGCCACGCTGACTGGTATCTTGCCAATCTTGAGTTGCCATTCACGCGGTCCTGTTTGATGCATGGAGGTACCACTCGAATCGACTGCCACGGTGACTGGCATATCTTCGACGTCAAACTCATAGATGGCTTCCATACCAAGGTCTTGGAAGGCAAGGACTTTGGCATGCTTAATCGCTTTGGATACTAAGTAGGCGGCACCACCCACAGCCATCAGATAAGCCGAGCGATGTTTCTTGATCGACTCAATCGCAACCGGACCGCGCTCTGCTTTGCCAATCATGGCGAGTAGGCCCGTTTGCCCCAGCATGGTTTCAGTGAACTTATCCATACGCGTGGAGGTTGTTGGGCCTGCAGGACCCACAACTTCATTGCGGACTGGATCAACAGGACCCACATAATAGATCACACGATTTTTGAAGCTAACTGGTAGAGGCTCACCTTTGGACAGCATATCGGCAATTCGTTTATGAGCGGCATCACGACCCGTCAGAATCTTGCCATTGAGTAATAAGGTTTGACCGGGTTTCCAGCTCGCCACTTCTTCCGCACTTAAGTTGTTTACATCCACGCGTTTGGATTTCTTGGTATCGGCTTGCCATGAGACTGCTGGCCAATCACTAAGAGAAGGTGCTTTGAAGTGAGCAGGGCCGCTGCCATCTAAATGAAAATGAATATGGCGGGTTGCTGCACAGTTCGGAATCATCGCCACTGGTAATGACGCAGCATGTGTTGGGTAATCCATGATCTTGACATCGAGAACGGTTGCAAGGCCACCTAAGCCTTGCGCACCAATTCCGAGTTGATTGACCTTCTCATAAATTTCTAGGCGTAACTCCTCGATACGATTCTTGGGTCCGCGTGCAATGAGTTCCTGAATATCAATCGGTGCCATCAAGGACTCTTTCGCAAGGAGTGCAGCCTTCTCAGGCGTGCCACCAATCCCAATACCAAGAATGCCGGGAGGGCACCAACCGGCCCCCATGGTTGGCACTGTCTTTAGGACCCAATCCACAATCGAATCCGATGGATTGAGCATGATCATTTTGGCTTTGTTCTCAGAACCACCCCCTTTGGCTGCGCAAATGACCTCTAGATCATCGCCAGGAACAATTTCATAATGAATGACTGCTGGAGTGTTATCGCCTGAGTTCTTGCGCTTGCCCGCAGGGTCTAATAAAACAGAACCACGTAATGTGTTCTCAGGATTCAGATAAGCACGCCGCACACCTTCATTGACCATATCGGCAACGCTCATCGTGGCGCCACTCCAATTGATATTCATGCCGACCTTTAGAAAGACCACGGCAATGCCCGTGTCCTGACAAATTGGCCGCTTACCCTCGGCGCACATTCTGCTATTGGTCAGAATTTGGGCAATTGAGTCTTTCGCAGCTTCGCCTTGCTCGAGTTCATAAGCACGGCCCATCGCCTGAATGAAATCCCGAGGATGGTAGTAGGAAATAAACTGAAAGGCATCTGCAATGCTTTGTATGAGGTCGTCTTGGCGAATGGTTGGCATAGGGTTATTTCAATAAGTGGAATGAATATGGCATTTTAAGGGTTTGCCATAGGGCAAATCAGGACTTAATTCACTTATCGTCATATGAAATAATCAAACAATTATTCTTTTGTTGTAACTATAAGTACTTAGAGAGGGTGTTATTCAAATGGAACCACTGATGAACGAGAGCCGGGTTTTCAATCCGCCCACCGATTTTGTAAAAAATGCTGCCATTTCTGGCATGGATGCCTACAACAAATTATGCGCAGAAGCCGAAAAAGATTACGAAGGATTTTGGGCGCGCTTAGCCAAAGAACATGTTTATTGGAAGCAGCCTTTTACAAAAACACTGGATGAGTCGAAGGCACCGTTCTATAAATGGTTTGAAGATGGCACCACCAATGCTTCTTATAACTGCCTAGATCGTAATCTAGAAATTGGTAATGCCAACAAGACTGCCATCATTTTTGAGTCTGATGATGGTAAAGAGACCAAGGTCACATACCAAGAACTGCATGATCGTGTTTGTCAATTAGCGAATGCCTTGCGTAAGCGCGG
>DENG01000102.1:1154-2146 GCA_002359975.1 Polynucleobacter sp. UBA2650 | reverse complement strand
GCAACACACTCGGTCGTGTTTGGTGGATTCTCTGCGAAGTCTTTGCAAGAGCGCATCATTGATGCGGGCGCAGTTGCCGTCATTACTGCCGATGAGCAAATGCGCGGTGGTAAGGCCTTGCCCTTGAAGACCATTGTTGATGAGGCTTTGGCATTGGGTGGTTGCGAGATCATTAAGAACGTCATTGTCTACAAGCGAACCGGTGGCAATATTCCATTTAAGGCCGGCTTGGATTCTTGGATGCATGAGATTACTGCGAGCGAGGCGAAGACCTGTGATCCCGAGTGGGTGAGTGCTGAGCATCCGCTATTTATTTTGTATACCTCAGGTTCAACTGGTAAGCCAAAGGGCGTACAACATTCCACGGGTGGATATATCTTGTGGGCCATTCTTACTATGAAGTGGACCTTTGATATCAAGCCAAGCGATATCTTCTGGTGTACTGCGGATATTGGTTGGGTAACAGGGCACTCGTATATTGCCTATGGTCCTCTGGCAGTGGGCGGAACACAAATTGTGTTTGAGGGTGTACCTACATTCCCCAATGCCGGACGCTTTTGGGAGATGATCCAAAAACACAAGGCTAGCATTTTCTATACAGCACCCACAGCGATTCGTTCTTTGATAAAGGCGTCCAATACCGATCCCAATGTGCATCCCAAAAATTATGATCTGAGCTCACTGCGTTTATTAGGTTCTGTAGGTGAGCCGATTAATCCAGAGGCGTGGATGTGGTACTACGAGAACATCGGAGGCTCACGTTGCCCGATTGCCGATACATTCTGGCAGACTGAAACAGGTGGTCACATGATTAGCCCCTTGCCAGGCGCCACCCCCATGGTCCCCGGCTCTTGTACTTTGCCTCTCCCTGGCATCATGACCGCGATTGTGGATGAGACCGGTAATGACATGCCTAATGGTCAAGGGGGCATCTTAGTAGTCAAGCGTCCATGGCCATCGATGATCCGCACCATTTGGGGTGACCCCGATCG
>DENG01000102.1:214-1066 GCA_002359975.1 Polynucleobacter sp. UBA2650 | reverse complement strand
TAAAGATACGGGTTACTTCACGATCACGGGTCGCATCGACGACGTCTTAAACGTCTCGGGCCACCGTATGGGTACGATGGAAATTGAATCGACCTTGGTTGCTAACCCTCTGGTTGCAGAAGCTGCGGTAGTAGGGCGCCCGGATGAGATGACCGGCGAAGCGATTTGTGCCTTCGTCGTTCTTAAAGGAAAGCGGCCTGAGGGCGATGATGCCAAGAAGATTGCGGTTGAATTACGTAACTGGGTTGCAAAAGAGATCGGCCCAATTGCAAAACCAAAAGATATTCGTTTTGGAGATAACTTGCCTAAGACCCGCTCTGGCAAGATCATGCGGCGTTTATTACGTGTGATTGCAAAAGGGGAAGAGATCACACAAGATACCTCTACCCTAGAGAACCCGGCGATCTTAGACCAGCTAAAACAGCCTCTTTAACCATGCGATTAGGCTCGAAGGGCTTATCAAGCTCTTCGAACCGTATAATGATCGGTCCGGAGAGGTGGATGAGCGGTTTAAGTCGCACGCCTGGAAANNTTCGAATCCCGCCCTCTCCGCCATTAGGGTATTTTTGTAATTACTTTTTAACAAGGGACCCTTTAAGAGGCTTCATCAATGAAAAGTTCAATTTATACCCAAGGTCTTGATAAGAACTCAGCAAATTATGTAGCGCAGTCACCCCTCACTTTTATTGAGCGTGCGGCTACGGTGTATCCCAATCGACCCGCAGTGATCCATGGCGATATTCAAAGAAATTGGGCGCAGACCTACGAGCGCTGCCGACAATTTGCATCCGCACTTACGCAACATGGCATCAAACGATTTGATACCGTCGCAGTAATGCTCCCAAATATTCC
>DENG01000102.1:0-140 GCA_002359975.1 Polynucleobacter sp. UBA2650 | reverse complement strand
TTTTCTGGGGTAATGAGCGCTGCTTTGGCAATCTTGCGCGATAAGAAATTAACTCTTCCATACGTTGTGGATGTGAGTGATGTTTTATATCAAGGCTCAGCAAAACCGATTGGTGCAATCGAGTATGAGCAATTCATCGC
>DENG01000029.1:2498-2874 GCA_002359975.1 Polynucleobacter sp. UBA2650 | reverse complement strand
GCCTGTGTCAATCAAGGTAATGCACTGGGTCTTCAGCAGCAGGGTATGACAAGTATTCGACAAAGCCAGACGATTGATTGCTCTGCTTTAATCGATTTTGATTCCAGCGTACTTGCCGTTCTTATGGCTTGGCAACGGGAGCTCTACCCCCTTCATCAAACCCTAGATTTACTTAACCCACCTGAGAAGTTAAAAGTATTAGCCCGCGTTTACGGAATCTCTAATTTACTAGGCTTAGAGTAGGTATGGCATTGGCAGTTTCGGTCGAGCACTTAAGTAAGCGCTACGGTAATTTACTCGCTCTTGATGATGTGTCTCTACAAGTTAAAGAGGGTGAATTCTTTGGTCTGTTGGGTCCAAATGGGGCTGGTAAAAC
>DENG01000029.1:202-2429 GCA_002359975.1 Polynucleobacter sp. UBA2650 | reverse complement strand
AGGATGTTGGGCGTGGTTCCCCAAGAGCTCGTCTTTGATCCATTTTTCACGGTACGCGAGACCTTACAATTTCAGTCGGGTTATTTTGGGATTTTGCATAACGATGATTGGATCGATGAGATCATGGCCAATCTAGATCTCACGACTAAGGCGAATAGTAATATGCGCTCTTTGTCAGGGGGCATGAAACGTCGAGTCTTGGTTGCTCAAGCATTGGTCCACCGTCCGCCAGTGATAGTTTTAGATGAACCTACTGCCGGAGTCGATGTTGAACTTCGTCAATCGCTCTGGAAATTTATTAGCCGTCTCAATCAAGATGGCCACACTATTGTATTAACCACACATTACCTAGAAGAGGCTGAGAGTTTATGTGGCCGTATTGCTATGTTGAAGTCTGGGCAGGTGGTAGCGTTGGATACCACAGCAAACCTACTAGCGCGTTATGGAAAGACTCGCGGAGCTGATGGACAAGAGACCGATTTGGAAGATGTATTTATGCAAATCATGGCAGGGGATCAACAATAATGCGACCTGCATTGGAGTACGGTAGCGGTTTTTTTACCCTATTGCGCAAAGAGATTAAACGCTTCTATAAGGTTGCCTTTCAGACCGTTGCTGCACCTGTTTTAACGGCCGTTCTATATCTCATGATCTTTGGTCATGTATTAGAGGGTCGGCTGGTGGTATATGACAAATTAAGTTACACCGCATTTTTGATACCGGGTTTAGTGATGATGAGCATTTTGCAAAATGCCTTTGCCAATACTTCTTCATCTTTAATTCAGTCAAAGATCACAGGCAATTTAGTGTTTATTCTCTTGGCCCCATTAACGCACCTTGAATTTTACTCAGCCTATGTATTAGCGGCAGTATTTCGAGGGATTGTGGTGGGCTTAGGTGTTTTGATTATCACCTTATTTTTTGATGTTCCCAGCATGCAGTACCCCCTTTGGATTTTGTTATTTGCTTTCTTGGGCGCTGCTATTTTGGGTGGGCTGGGACTCATTGCTGGAATTTGGGCGGATAAGTTTGATCAGTTAGCCGCATTTCAGAATTTCTTAATCATGCCTGCGACGATGCTCTCAGGGGTGTTTTACTCGATACATTCCCTACCAACGATCTGGCAAGTCATTTCGCACTTCAACCCCTTCTTTTATATGATTGACGGCTTTCGTTACGGTTTTTTTGGAGTCTCGGATGTCTCGCCTTGGATGAGCCTAGGAGTGGTTGGAGGATTTTTTGTGATTGTCTCGGCCCTGGCTTTGCGTTTACTACAATCAGGTTATAAATTACGGTATTAAAACCATTGAATTAGGAAAGCAGATGTTCCCCACACCAGAGCAGATTGAAGGCTATATCAAGGACAAACTTCCTTGCACGCATCTAATGGTGGAGGGAGATGGCCAGCATTTTTATGCCACGATTGTGAGCCCTGACTTTGCTGGTAAGCGCTTGGTACAACGGCATCAAATGGTCTATGAAGCCTTAGGAGATCGCATGAAAGCAGAAATTCATGCCCTATCGATTAAGGCGTTTACCCCCGATGAGTTTGCTGCTAAATAAGCACTCATTCAGAATCAATCAATTAAAACGGATTCATGGATAAATTAGTAATGACGGGTGGCTCACCCCTTCATGGCGAGGTACAGATTGCAGGCGCAAAAAATGCTGCTTTGCCTATTTTGTGCGCTTGCTTATTAAGTTCAGACACAATCGAGTTGCATAATGTGCCCGATTTACAAGACGTACGTACCATGCTGAAGTTATTGCAGCAAATGGGCGTGATGGTTGACTTCCCGGACCCCAGTGATCGCAGTCATTTGTGTCTCAACGCTGGCAAGATCATTAGTCCAGAAGCGCCCTATGAGTTAGTTAAAACTATGCGCGCATCAATTTTGGTATTGGGCCCATTGCTCGCACGGATGGGTCTAGCGACGGTGTCGTTGCCAGGCGGTTGTGCAATTGGCGCACGACCTGTCGATCAGCATATTAAGGGCCTTAAGGCGATGGGCGCTGGTATCCAGATTCGTAAAGGGTTTATTGTTGCCAAGATTGCGGAAGGTAAGCCGCGCTTGCAGGGCAATGCGATTCTGACCGACATGATTACGGTTACTGGTACAGAAAATTTGCTCATGGCAGCTTGTTTAGCCGAAGGAACTACGGTGCTAGAAAATGCTGCACGTGAGCCCGAAGTGTCGGACTTAGCAGAGCTCTTAGTAAAAATGGG
>DENG01000029.1:0-167 GCA_002359975.1 Polynucleobacter sp. UBA2650 | reverse complement strand
TCCATCATCCCAGATCGAATTGAGACCGGAACATTTTTATGTGCCGTGGCTGCGACCGGCGGTGAGATCACGCTTAAGAACTGTCGACCCGATACCTTGGATGTGGTCTTAGTGAAGTTAAAAGAAGCGGGCCTTAAGTTGAAGAAGGGCAAGGATTGGATAACGGC
>DENG01000095.1:502-9293 GCA_002359975.1 Polynucleobacter sp. UBA2650 | reverse complement strand
AAGAAGTGCATGGGGAAGAAGGTTAAATTAAAGAAAAACATAGAGCCCCAGAAATGTACTTTTCCACGGAACTCATCTGCCATGCGACCAGTCCATTTTGGACACCAGTAATAAAAGCCTGCAAACATTGCAAATAGAGATCCTGCTACTAATACGTAGTGGAAATGGGCAACAACGTAATAGGTATCTTGCAATCCAATATCAATAGGTGCCATGGCAAGTACTAGTCCAGTAAATCCACCAATTGTGAACACAAAGATAAAACCAATCGCCCACAGCATGGGGGTCTCAAAAGTCATTGAACCTTTCCACATGGTGGCTACCCAGTTAAATATCTTGACTCCCGTTGGTACGGCGATCAACATCGTGGCGTACATGAAGAAAAGTTGGCCAGTCACAGGCATGCCAGTAGCAAACATATGATGAGCCCAAACAATGAAGGATAAGATGGCAATCGACGATGTCGCATATACCATTGAGGCATAACCAAACAGTCTCTTTCTTGCAAAGACAGGTACAACCTCACTGATGATGCCAAAGGCTGGCAAAATCATGATGTACACCTCGGGATGGCCGAAGAACCAGAAAATATGTTGGTACATTACTGGGTCGCCACCACCGGCAGCTGAGAAAAAGCTGGTACCAAAATGACGATCGGTGAGAACCATGGTGATGGCGCCCGCTAGTACGGGCATCACGGCAATTAATAAATAGGCTGTAATTAACCAAGTCCAGCAGAACATTGGCATCTTCATGAGAGACATGCCGGGTGCGCGCATGTTCAAAATGGTCACGATGATATTAATCGAGCCCATGATGGAAGAAGCACCTAACAAATGGAGAGCAAAAATAGCCATGTCCATGCCAGGGCCCATTTGTAAGGTAAGAGGCGCATACAGTGTCCAGCCACCCGATGGTGCTCCACCTGGAACCAAGAAGGAACCAAAAAGCAATAAAGCAGCAACTGGCAAAATCCAGAAACTAAAGTTATTCATGCGTGCGAATGCCATATCCGAGGCACCAATTTGCAATGGGACCATCCAGTTTGCAAAGCCAACGAAGGCTGGCATGATGGCGCCAAAGACCATCACCAAACCATGCATGGTTGTTAATTGATTAAAGAATTCTGGACGCAGGTATTGCAGGCCAGGTTGGAATAACTCCAAACGGATACCCAAGGCCATTACACCGCCAGCTAATAAACTCACAAAGGAGAAGATGAGATACATCGTCCCAATATCTTTGTGATTGGTAGCAAATAACCAACGTCTCCAGCCATGGGGATGGTCATGTGCATGATCGTGAGCGTGATCGTGGGTTGTGGATATGCTGCTCATACTTTGCTCCAGTTCAATATCAATCGATAAAAATAGTTCATTAAATTACTTTGCAGCACGTGCGGTTGCAAATTCTTGGGTCTGAATCACGTCACCTGTTTTGTTACCCCATGCATTACGGGTATAAGTCATGACCGCTGCTAATTCACCATCAGAAATCACGCCGCCCCATTTAGGCATGGCACCTTTTCCATTAATTAAGATGTTGTAATTTGCAGCCTTTGGCCCCATCACTAACTTACTACCATCTAAGGCTGGGAAGGCTCCCGCACCCTTACCATTTGCTTGATGGCAAGCAGCACAGTTACTAGCGTATACCTTAGCACCGCGATCCATCTGCTCAGCAAGGGTATATACCTTACTTGGATCATCCGCTGTGGCAGCCATTTCTTTTTTCTTCTGAGCTACCCATTGGGTGTATTCCTCATCAGAGACAACCTTGACCACGATTGGCATAAACGCATGTTGCGCACCACAAAGCTCAGAACATTGGCCACGATATGTGCCAACCCTATCAGCCTTAAACCAAGTATCTCGAACAAATCCTGGAATAGCATCTTGCTTCACACCAAAAGCTGGAACTGCCCACGCATGAATAACGTCGTTAGCTGTGGTGATCATCCTAATTTTTTTATTTACAGGCACCACCATTTCATTATCAACCTCCATCAAATATGTTGGGCTCTTTGGCGCCAAGTTATTGATGGCTTCACGTGAGGTAGACAAGGTTGATAAAAAGCTAATTCCTTCGCCTTCACCTTTAATGTAGTCATAGCCCCACTTCCACTGGTATCCAGTGGTTTTAATTGTGATGTCTGCATTAGTTGTGTCTTTCATAGCCACCACTGTTTTTGTAGCGGGTAAGGCCATACCAATCACAATGAGCAAAGGAATTACAGTCCAAATAATTTCAACCGATGTACTCTCATGAAATGAGGCTGGCTGGGCTCCCTTTGATTTGCGGTGTTTGAAGATGGAATAAAACATCACGCCAAATACACCAACAAAAATGACGACACAAATAATCATCATGAACCAATGCAGCCAATGGATCTCTTCCATTATTTTGGTTGCTGGTGCTGTGAAATTTAATTGATTGACCTTTGGGCCCCCTGGCATATCTTGCGCTGCAACACCAAAACTCCAAATGCTGAATCCAAGAAATAGCCACGTTTTTGCAAAGAATTTACTAATGTTCATTTTTTTCTCAAAATTTACCGAGGCACCCGAGATTAAGTGAAGTGCCATTATTGCCATTAATCACAGTTTAGACACTCGATTATAGGATGATTTGCCTGACAGGCTTCAATTTGGAAAGGGGCTCGGGATAAACCCTTTCTACAGATAATTAAATGTGTGTACTTACTTATAAAAGAGATTTGCAACTATTTACGTTTAATTGCATCTGGGCGAATATATGCTGTTTTCCCATCCGATTTACTCAGATTCTTACCAAGAACCCATGCGTGTCCATAAACAATTTCTAGGGTCATTCTTTTTGCTCTCAGTGCCCCGCTCAGGGCATCTGGGGGCGTGCCAGGCTGAACGAGCCCAATAGCAAGGGCATCCCTTAGATAATTAGTTTCCGATTCATATTCCAAATACAAATACTCCATGTCCATCACGGGATCAGAGAAGCCTTTTTGGACAAGTGCATCCCCAATGTCATGCATATCCAATGCCCCCGGCAAACTCTTTATATAAGGGCTTGATTTAAGTGATGCGCGTAGTTCTTTTCCAGTATCTGGTCCCAAATAGCTAAAACACAGTAAGCCATCCTCACATATTTGCCGATATGCTATCTCAAGCAAATCGTGTGGTCTTTCGAACTGCTGAAACTCTAGGGCGCTGGCAATCAGCCCATAGTGATTTTCTAGATCACTCGGCCTTTGGCCAAAGAGCCTCCCCCGACCAAACAAAGCCCCCAAGGCACGATGCATACGAAGCCACATTACCTGATTAAGGCTTAAATGAGGGTCAGCAACGGTATCAATTTTTGCCTTTGGAAATCGTCTTGAGAATTGCCCAATACGAAGACCCGGAAAATCAGGTCCGATCAAGATTGCCTTGGGCTGTAATTTAATAGGCTCTAATTTTTCGAGCATCCGTTGGTAAATTTCAGCCTGTAGCCATGAGAGAGACGTGGACATGGGCTCAGTATACTCAGCGCCCCATGCATTTATTTACCCCCTTTGTTGAGTTTCTGCTTCCAACTTTGTGCATGGCATGTGAACAGGTGCAAACTAAATTGCTCTGTGCTAATTGCCTAGCAAAAATTACACTGAATATGCTAAGTAGACCGCCGTGTTGTCCTACTTGCGGCATACCTATTGCAACACCCGAGTCACCATGTTTTAGCTGTGTAGAACATCGCCCAGCCTATGACGAGACTTTTTATATAGACTCGTACGCTGGTGTCTTACAAACTGCTCTTCATGCCTATAAGTACCAAAGGCGACTTGCCTGTGCAGCAGGCTTCTCCTATCTTTGGAACCATTGTGCCGCTAAGGTCACCCTACAAAGTTCGGCCGACTATCTTCTACCAGTCCCTCTTGGGGTTCGCAAATTAACAAAACGAGGGTTTAATCAAAGCTGGGAGATTGCGAAACATATTCAGCTACCTAAAACCGTTCGCAAGATACCCAATGCCTTAGGTCGCATCGACGATGAGACATCGCAAGCGCAGCGGAATCGAGAGATGCGCAAAGAGATGGCACAGGACTTGTTCTACCTAAACACAGATTGGTCCGGGCGCTTTAAGAACCAAAGAATTATTGTTTTTGATGATGTAATGACCACTGGGGCAACGATGAATGCAATCGCATCCTTATTAAAAAATCATGGCGCTAAACATGTAAGCGCTTGGGTTGTGTTGCGAACTCTACCCAAGAGTGATCCATTTGCAATATGATCGCAACATGTTTAATGTTGTTTTATTTGAACCCGAGATTCCGCCAAACACGGGGAATATTATTCGCCTCTGTGCCAATACTGGAGCAAGACTTCATCTAATTGAACCGCTTGGCTTTCCGCTCGAACACGCCAAGTTAAGGAGGGCGGGGCTTGACTATCACGAGTTTGCAAACATTATGGTTTATCAAAGCTGGACTGATTTTCTAGAGAAGAGTAAAGCAAATCTATCGCGTGTATTTGCCTTAACAACGAAAGGGCAGTCATCCCTGTTAACCAGCAAATTTCTTAAAGATGATTATTTTGTCTTTGGCTCAGAAACAAAAGGGGTTAGTGCTGAGGTAAGAGCGGCTATTCCTAAAGACAATCATTTACGACTGCCCATGCTACCTGCAAGTCGAAGTCTCAATCTTGCAAACTCGGTTGCGATTGTGGTCTATGAGGCGTGGAGGCAACACCAATTTACTGGAGGTCTTTAAGACTCGGCCTTGGGTTCGCGTCCCATGAGAGCCTGCACGCCTTGCTCAACGGTTAATTTGCCATTTAAAACCTCCACAACGGTGGCACAAATTGGCATTTCTACCTGAAGGCGCTTTGCTAAATCAGTCACTGCTTTAGCGCACAAGACACCCTCTGCCACATGGCCTAATGCGTGTAAAACGTGTTCTAGATCTTGGCCTGCTGCCAAGGACAAGCCAACGCGCCGATTACGTGATAAATCACCGGTTGCGGTCAAAATTAAATCGCCTAAACCAGTTAAGCCCATGCAGGTCTCACTCTTACCGCCGGCTGCCTTGGTTAAACGCATCATTTCTGCTAAGCCACGTGTTAGTAATGCAGCCCGTGCATTCATTCCCAAGCCTAGTCCATCACCAATTCCTGCGGCAATCGCAAGGACGTTCTTAATCGCGCCGCCTAGCTCCACTCCAATTAAATCATCGCTGGCATATACACGAATATTTCCATGGTGAAAGACCTGCTGGACTAATTCACAGAACTCTTTTTGATGGCTGGCGACCGTTAGCGCACACGGCAAACCTTCACCGACCTCTCGCGCAAAGCTCGGGCCTGACAAAACTCCAAAAGCATGCGCATGGCTTGGATGCTTTGCTAACTCACGCTGTAATACTTGATGCGGCAATAAGGCAGTATTGGGCTCTAGTCCTTTGCATAGGTACAAAATATTGAGCGGATGTTTCGCTTGTATCAATACATCCCCTAAGATTTGGGACAACCCAGACATTGGTGTAGCAATAACCAATAGGTCGCCTAAGCGCAATCTGCCCAGAGCTTTTAGAAAATCAGCCTCTAATAGAAGTTCCTTAGGGAGCGAAATACCGGGTAAATATTGTTTGTTCTCTGCATGAATTTGCAGTGCCTGAATCTGTTGTGGATCACGCGCCCATAAACAGACCGAATGAGGGGCATGATGGCGGGCTGCTGATAGGGCGATTGCCGTACCCCATGCTCCACCACCAAGAACCGTGATATTCATTAGTTGGGCAGGATAATCTTGCTTTCTGCGTCACCAGAACCCGCTTGAGCACCTTGCGCGGCTTGGGCTTGCGCCAAGCGATTCTCATACATGCCATGAAAGTTAATATCCGAGAGATGAATGGGTTGAAAGCCTGCGCGGCTAATAATATCGGCAACGTTTGAGCGCAAATATGGGAAGATTATTGTTGGGCATGTAATACCAAGCATCGGGTCAATCTGCTCTGGTGGAATATTTTTGAACTCAAAAATACCTGCTTGTTTTGCCTCAACCAAGAACATAACCTTACCATCTACCCTCGCTGTAACTGTGCTCAGTAGCGCAACCTCAAATAACTCATCGGTCAAACGATCTACTGCAATATCAAGCTCTACCTGAATTTGTGGTTCGCTTGCGACCAACAAAATGCCTGGTGCATTAGGCTGTTCTAAAGATAAATCTTTTAAATAAACGCGTTGAATCACAAAGGAGGGGTCATTAGTACCCGTTGCAGAATTAGGTGCAGCATCACTCATGTTAAATCTCTTTCTCTAGATAAGATGGGAGTAAGAACTAAAAATTATCCTAGCAGGGGATCAAGCCCACCTGCCCGATCTAATGCTGCAAGATCGTCATAACCGCCAATGTGGTGATCACCAATATAGATCTGTGGAACTGTTCTGCGACCCGTACGGGTCATCATTTCTTCACGCCGACTGGGGTCGACATCAATCAACACTTTCTGAAGATTCAGTACACCTTTTTTTTGTAAGAGCTTTTCTGCCATTACGCAGTATGGGCAGACACGGGTGCTATACATCAATACTTCAGGCATAAGGACTCCGTCTACTTGATCAAAGGCAAACCGGAGGTCTGCCAGGCACCAATTCCACCGTCTAAAACGCCCACCTCAGCAAATCCTAATTTTCGTAATTCTTTGGCAGCCTTTTGGGAATGCGCTGATCCACGACCAATCAATACTACTGGCAATTTCTGATCCAATTTCAAAGCCTTCAGGCCGGCATCAAGGCTCTCCAAGGCTAGATTTTTAGCATTGGGCAAATGGCCTGCCTTAAAATCCTCCTCCGAGCGCAAATCAATCACATTTGCTTTGCGACGGTTTATCCAAATCGTCGCATCGGTAGGGCTTAGACCCTTGCCAGTCATTAGGGTTGATAATGTCGGCATGAATAGAGCCATACCTGAAATGATCATTAAGGCGGCGAGTACTAAATTGTCTGTTTGAGCTAAGAAGTCCATTGCTAGATTATAGAATGCATCTATGAAACAACTCATCCTTGTGCGCCATGGCCAATCTGCGTGGAACCTTGAAAATCGGTTTACGGGCTGGGCCGATATCGATTTAACCCCCACCGGCATTGAGCAGTCCCTGAATGCGGGAAAGCTTTTAAGGGAGGCGGGTTACGAATTTGATATCGCCTATACCTCGGTTCTCAAAAGAGCAATTCGGACCCTCTGGCATATCCAAGACTCCATGGATCTAATGTGGGTGCCGGTGGTACATAGCTGGCGTCTTAACGAACGGCATTATGGCAGTCTTACCGGTCTTAATAAAGCCGAGATGGCAGCTCAGTTTGGGGATGAGCAGGTCTATATCTGGCGCCGCTCTTATGAAATTCCACCCCCACCGCTAAACCAAGAACAGCGCGCAGAAATTGCCAAAGACCCCCGCTATTCCAAGCTAAACGAGCAAGACATCCCCCAAGGGGAATGCCTAAAAGATACCGTGCAGCGCGTTTTGCCCCTATGGAATGAATCTATTGCTCCAGCCCTAAAGCTAGGTAAAAGGGTTATCTTGGTTGCTCATGGTAATAGTATTCGTGCCCTGATCAAGCATCTAGACCAAGTCTCCGATGAGGCCATCATGGGCATTAATGTCCCCAATGGCAATCCCTTGATCTATGAGCTAGACGATGAACTAAAACCACAACAACATTTCTATTTAGAGGCAAAATAGGGGCATGCGCCAGCTATTTAGAAATATTGCCCTCATAGGAATCGGATTAGTCGCCGGGATTGCCGCGACCATTCAACTCTCTGCTACTGCTCAACAGGGAACTAATACCCTTCCTTTAGATGAGCTCCGGACACTCTCGAATGTCTTTGGGCAAATTAAACGCGAGTATGTAGAGCCCATTGAGGATAAGCAATTGTTAACTGATGCGGTCAAGGGCATGGTCAGCAGTCTTGATCCACACTCCGCCTATTTGGATAAAAAAGATTTTTCTGAGATGCAAGAGCAAACTGCTGGCAAGTTTGCGGGTCTCGGTATTGAGATTACCTCGGAAGACGGTTTGGTCAAGGTGCTTAATCCGATTGAAGGATCGCCCGCTGCAAAGGCAGGCCTCCAAGCAGGTGATCTAATCACGCGCTTAGACGATAAGCCTGTCCGTGGCATGTCTTTAGATAAAGCAGTGCGCACTATGCGCGGCACTCCAGGTACTAAAATTACCCTCACGATTTTCCGCAAGAGTGAAGAACGCACCTTCCCGGTGACGATTACACGTGCAGAAATTAAAGTGCAATCGATCAAAGCAAAAATTGTGGATAACAATATTGCATGGGTTCGTATTACGAGCTTCCAAGAACGCACCATTCCTGATCTTGCTAAAAAATTAGCTGAGCTTGCCAATAAAGATCCAAAGCTAAAAGGTTTGGTGCTCGATCTGCGCAATAATGGCGGCGGTCTGCTGCAAGGGGCTGTTGGAGTGGCGGCGGCTTTCTTGCCCCCAGGTGCAGTCATTGTTTCTACAAAAGGACAGGCTCCTGACTCCAAACAGGTATTTAATGCAGTGCCTGCCATGTATAAGCTGAATGAGTCCGGCGACCCTCTCGATGAGGTTCCACCTCTCTTCAAAAAAATACCGATGGTCGTTCTGGTGAACGCTTATTCTGCATCTGCTTCTGAGATCGTTGCAGGTGCCTTGCAAGACTTCAAGCGCGCCACCATCATTGGCAAGACCACCTTTGGTAAGGGCTCTGTGCAAACCGTTAGACCGCTTAGCAATGACTCTGCACTCAAAATTACGACAGCCTATTACTACACGCC
>DENG01000095.1:323-466 GCA_002359975.1 Polynucleobacter sp. UBA2650 | reverse complement strand
AAAGATGGCGATCCTGATGATGTGTTAATCACTCGTGAAATCGATAGTGAAAAACATTTACGCAATAAGCAATCTTCAGAAGAAGCATTAATTAAAGACCGTGAGAAGCGCCGCCTTCAAGAGCTGCAGCTAATTGAAGAGCG
>DENG01000095.1:0-236 GCA_002359975.1 Polynucleobacter sp. UBA2650 | reverse complement strand
CTCATGAATGACGAGCAATTACTACGATACTCTAGGCACCTTCTGCTCGAAGAGATTGATATTGCGGGTCAAGAGCAATTACTCAATAGCCATGTTTTAGTGATTGGTGCAGGCGGCTTAGGCTCTGCATGTGCTCCCTATTTAGTTGCAGCAGGAGTGGGTCAAATTACCCTAGTGGATCACGATCGGGTTGAGCTTACTAACTTACAGCGTCAGATCATGCATCAAAACAACAG
>DENG01000056.1:14229-15256 GCA_002359975.1 Polynucleobacter sp. UBA2650 | reverse complement strand
CTTGGATTTGGGCAATTGGCTCCCCAAATCATGGTGGAATGGAAATTGGAGAACCCAGAGGAGCTTTTTTTACTTGTCTCAAGCCCAGCGATTAGTGCCCGCTTACAACAAATAATGCCCAGCCTGATTAAAGAGCTCAGCCAAGACAGGTGGGTCCTTAGGAGTATCAAAGTAAAAGTTCGGCCTAGACAATCCTTGCCGCAAACCGAGGAAGGGATCGATCCTCCACCCTTTAGTGGTGCCGCAACCCTTGCATGGCAATCCCTCTATGATCGTTTATCGCCCAACTCCAGTATTCGGGAAGCGGTCGCACAACTCCTAAACGGTCGCAAAACTAGACGATAGCCGGATCGGCGGTTTGTAAATAGGCGGCAGGCGCCTTACGATCGCTAAAGGTCTCAATGGAATAAGCACTGACATCTTCTAAGAGCTTTCGCAAGAGACTGTTGTTCAAAGCATGTCCTGACTTATCAGCCGTGTAGGCGCCAACAATGGGATACCCTGCTAAATAAAGATCGCCAATTGCATCTAATATTTTGTGGCGCACAAACTCATCGTCATAGCGCAACTCTTCATTATTTAAAATACGATGCTCATCAAGCACAATCGCATTATCGAGACTACCACCGCGAGCTAAACCAATTTCACGCAACGCCTCTACTTCATGTGCAAAACCAAAGGTGCGGGCTCGTCCAATTTCACTCCGATAAGCATGTTCAGCAAAGTCAACCATACAGTGCTGTCCTGTTTTATCGACCGCAGGGTGCTTAAAGTCAATCGTAAAGTCTAACTTAAAGCCAAAGAATGGTTCCAAGCGAGCTAATTTATTACCTTCACGTACCTCAACCGTTTTTTGAATGACCATAAACTTGCGAGGCGCATCTTGTTCCACAATTCCAGCAGACTCAATCAAAAACAAGAATGAAGCAGCGCTTCCATCCATGATCGGCACTTCCTCAGCATCGACCTCAATCAGTAAATTATCTAGACCAAGCCCAGAGCAGGCTGATAATAAATGTTCCACCGT
>DENG01000056.1:13802-14157 GCA_002359975.1 Polynucleobacter sp. UBA2650 | reverse complement strand
GGGATATGAACCGTCTGAGGTAAATCAACCCGAACAAACTGAATTCCAAAGTTGACTGGTGCGGGATTGATCGTCAGGGTTGATTTACGTCCAGAGTGCAAGCCAATACCAACGGTCTTAATTGGTTTTGCTAAGGTTTTTTGCTTAAGCATATTGGCCTGACTCTCTTCAATACTTAGAGATGCTTTAGGGCGCTCGCTGCGTCACTGACTTCAAACTTACCAGGGCCCTCTACAGCAAGATGCTTGACGATGCCATCGTCAACGATCATTACATAACGCTGTGAGCGCACGCCAAAACCACGAGCGGTCAGATCAAATTCCATACCTAATTTTTTAGTGAACTCTGCACTACC
>DENG01000056.1:3389-13751 GCA_002359975.1 Polynucleobacter sp. UBA2650 | reverse complement strand
TCGACTCCCTTGGCCTTAATAGCATCAAAATGCTCAACATAACCAGGAACATGCTTTGCTGAACAGGTCGGCGTAAATGCGCCTGGCAGCGCAAATACAACAATCTTCTTACCAGCTGTTAACTTTTCAACTTCAAACGAATTAGGTCCCAAGGAACAGCCATCGCGCTCTTCATCAAAAAACTCATTGAGGGTGGCGTTGGGTAATTTTTGTCCGACTGCAATCATGTGATCTCCATATCAATAGTGGTTTTGGGCTGCTAATACAGGCGCTGGATTCGTCGTCCGGAGGGGCGACTATATTAGCAATCCTCGAACTCACTATTGTATGGTCAATTCATTAGTCTGCTTGCTTCCTTAAAAAGGCAGGTATTTCATAGTAATCCGCCCCCTTTTCTAACATGGCTTTGGCCTGTGGGGAGCTATCCGCACCTAAGCTGGGGGGCACTGCATCCCGCGAGTTTCTGAAAACTTTTGGAATATCAAATTGTCCATAATCAACTGCTGGATTTACTGGTGCAGGCTGTCCTGTAACCATAGTCGTGGGCGCGCTGGTGACTGAGTGGCTCATCGCAGCAGCTGGGCTTGTCGGTGCAAAATCACCCAATGTGGTCATAGTGGGGCTTGCATCATTAGTACCGGTTGCTTGACGCCAAATGAGCTGAGGCTGATCCTTTTGCATTGTTTGAGAACCATTCAAACCAGTTGCAACTACAGTGACGCGGAGCGCATCACCTAAGCTATCGTCATAAACAGTTCCAAAAATAACTGTTGCATCCTCTGCAGCATATCCACGAATCGCAGCCATTACTTCACGGGTCTCTGACAACTTCAAGGAACGACTTGCTGTAATGTTTACCAATACTCCACGTGCACCCGAAAGATCGACCCCTTCTAATAGCGGCGATGCAACTGCAGCCTCGGCTGCTAAACGAGCACGATCCATTCCCGATACTGTTGCAGTTCCCATCATGGCCTTACCCTGCTCGCTCATTACAGTCTTCACATCTTCAAAGTCTACGTTGATTAAACCTTGCTCATTAATGATTTCTGCAATGCCTGATACTGCGTTATGCAATACATCGTCTGCGCAAGCAAACGCTTTATCAAATTCGGCATCTTCTCCCATTACCTCAAATAACTTTTCATTGAGAACCACAATGAGTGAGTCAACATGCTTTTCAAGCTCATGCGAGCCAAGCTCCGCTACTTTCAAACGCTTGGCACCTTCAAAGTCAAATGGCTTACTAATCACGCCAACGGTCAAGATACCCATCTCTTTAGCAACTTGGGCAACGATGGGCGCAGCGCCGGTTCCAGTACCACCGCCCATCCCAGCCGTGATAAAGACCATATGAGCCCCTTGCAATACATCGGCAATGCGGGCACGCGCTTGTTCAGCCGCTGCCGCACCAACTTCTGGCTTAGCTCCCGCCCCTAAGCCAGTCTCCCCCAATTGCAGATTTACTTTAGCTTGTGAGCGTTGCAAAGCTCCAGCATCGGTGTTCATGCAAATGAAGTCCACTCCATTAACGCTTCGACGGATCATATGCTGAACAGCATTACCCCCAGCCCCTCCGACCCCAACCACTTTAATAATGGTCTTGCCGGCTATTTCTTGTTCTACCATTTCAAATTCCATAACACCCTCCTTGTATAAATCAGCTTTCCCCTATGGATTGCCGATTGACGACGACGAAAAAAACCTCTAAAAATTACCTGTAAACCACTCTTTCATGCGGGATACAACCCCCTGAAAATTTCCTCCTTGAAGCGAACGACGCCCACGCATCAGCTGCGCCTGGCCTTCCATTAACAAACCCAAACCGGTTGAGTAGCGCGGGCTACGCAATACCTCGTGAAGGTGTCCTCGATACTCTGGACTACCGATGCGTGCGTGCTTCAAAAAAACCTGTTCTGCTAGCTCTACCATTCCAGGCATCATGGCTGTACCCCCCGTCAAGACAATTCCGGACGAGACCATATCTTCATAACCAGATTCGCGCACAATATTTCGGACCAATGTGAACAGTTCTTCCACGCGCGGCTCAATCACGGCTGCTAGGGCTTGTTTTGACATTGGACGCGGCTCACGATCGCCTACTCCTGGAACATCAATCATGGCTGTAGCGTCTGCTAACTCTTGCTTTGCAACCCCATGATGAATCTTCAAATCCTCTGCTTCAATGGTTGGAGTACGCAAAGCCATTGCAATGTCATTGGTAATTTGGTCGCCTGCAATTGGAATTACGGCAGTATGTCGAATCGATCCTTGGCTATAAATTGCAATATCGGTAGTTCCACCACCAATATCAATCAGAACAACCCCAAGCTCTTTCTCGTCATCTGTTAATACCGCCAAACTAGAAGCAAGCGGTTGCAAAATGAGGTCATTTACTTCTAAGCCACAACGTCTTACGCATTTCACAATATTTTGCGCTGCACTAACTGCGCCGGTCACAATATGAACCTTAACCTCTAGACGGAGACCGCTCATACCAATAGGCTCACGTACATCCTCTTGACCATCAATAATGAACTCTTGAATAAGGATATGAAGGATCTGTTGATCGGTCGGTATATTGATCGCCTTAGCCGTTTCTAAAACACGCTCTACGTCTCCAGCTCCCACTTCCTTATCCCGGATTGCAACCATACCGCTTGAGTTAAAGCTCACGATATGATTACCTGCAATACCAGTAAAAACCTGAATGATGCGGCGATCCGACATCAACTCTGCTTCTTCCAATGCTTTCTGAATCGACTGAACCGTTGCCTCGATATTTACAACGACACCCTTCTTTAAGCCTTTCGAGGATGTTTGACCCAAACCCAATACATTGAATTGACCCTCTGGGCTCAACTCAGCAACCAAGGCCACCACCTTGGATGTACCAATATCTAAACCAACCAATAAGTCTCGGTTGTCTTTGCTCATTTCAATTCCTCACTGCGTTGATCATCGTGGTTCACAAAAGCAATTAATTGCTCTGTACGGTTTTCTACCTTGATACTGGGCGGAATAGTCTTAACAGGTGCGCCAACAATGCGTACTGCAAATCCATTCGGATATCGCAAATCAACCGCATCGACCCGACTTGGCCACTTTTGCTGTACCTGCGGCCAATATTGAATTAACTGAGCAACCCGCTGCTCCAATACTCCTTTGGCCTGCTCTTCCTCGCGACCAAACTCAATTCGAACGCCGTTACTCAACTTGATATGCCAGGCATAACGATCCGAGAGAGCTAACGATTTCACTTCTGCATCCCAAGGCTTAAACCATGCGCTTGACTTTTGGTAAAGCCGTAAGACCTCTTTACTAGAGCCATCTGGTCCACTGAGCTCAACCAAAGAAGTGTTCTCATCAAGCTCGGTGATCGATCCAGCAAATACCTCACCGTACACATTCATTAATTTTTGTTGCTCTGCTTTACCCCAAACCGCTAATGGCTTTTGCTCCTCAATACTGACCACTAAACCATTGGGCCAAGCGCGACGTACGCTGGCTTGTCTGACCCATGGCAAAGCTTCAAAGGCTTTCTTAACATCCTGCAAATGCACACTAAAAAAGTTTCCTTGTACCTTATCCAATACTTGGCTGCGAACCATTGCTAATTGGACATGCTGCAAATCTTTATCGCCTGCAGACTCAATCTGTACATGACGTAAGGTAAATACTGGCTGCTGACTAATCCACAGCAAGACCGATACCAGAACAACCAGAACAAAGAAGCGCATTAGCCAACGACTAATTTCAGCCATCCGCTCTGGGTAGTTCCAAACAGGCCCTGCTGCCATTACGCATAACTCAGAGAGCCGATTCATCAAGGTACTCATGAGCTCGCTCCTTTAATCTTTTCAGGAACACTCTTTAGAGTCTGGATCAAAATCCAAAGTACTAAATCGGCATAGGAAACTCCTGCCGCCATTGCGGACATCGGTACCAAGGAGTGCGATGTCATACCTGGAGAAGTATTCATTTCTATGAGATAGGGCTCCAGTTGATGTGCTTCATCCAGCATCACATCAGCCCTACCCCAAGTACGACAACCTAAAGCACGGTAGGATGCCAAGGCTAATTCTTGAACCCGCGCCTCAATCCTGGGATCTAAGTCGGTTGGACATAAATATTTTGTTTCATCGGAGAAATATTTATGATGAAAGTCATATCCTGCTGGTGGCGGCATGATCCGAATAACCGGTAGGGCCTGAGCGGTATCGCCCTCGCCTACAATTGGACAAGTTAACTCAGGCCCAATAATGCATTGCTCTGCGAGTACGCATCTATCTAAACGAGCTGCTAATGCATAGGCCTTAGGCAAATCGTCAACATGCGCTACTTTACTGAGTCCCAATGAAGAACCCTCATGGGCCGGCTTGACGATGATTGGTAATCCAAGTTTATGAACAACTTGCGACCAATTACTTTGTTCTGTTAATACCTCAAAGCGAGGATTTTGTAATTGATTGCTAATCCAAATGCGTTTAGTAGCAACCTTATCGATAGCGAGCGCTGATGCCAATACACCGCTACCGGTATAAGGAATACCAAATAGCTCTAAAAGCCCCTGAATAGTGCCATCTTCACCATAACGACCATGCAAGGTAATGAACGCTCGATCAAAATTCTCTGCTGCAATTTCTGCAGGATGCCGCAAGCCTGGATCAAATGAGTGCGCATCGATACCCTTCTCTAGTAAAGCCTTTAAGACCCCATTGCCGGATAGAAGTGATATCTCGCGCTCTGCTGAGCGTCCTCCCATGAGAACCGCAACACGTCCTAATTGTTTGGGATCTATAGCAGCCAGATCCATGGCTACTTGTTGGCTCCAGCGTGATTGAGATCTAGACATACTTCATCTCCACAATCGCATGGGGTAACTGAGAAATCGAGCCGGCGCCCATCGTAATTAATACGTCGCCATCTTGTAAAAGTGCACTTAAGGCCGCGGGCATTTCTTTCACTTCCTCAACCAATTGGGTCGGCACTTTGTTTCCAAGGGCCTTAATGAGTGCCTTACTATCAGCCCCCGTGATACGGGCTTCACCGGCAGGATAGACATTGGTGAGAACCACTGCATCAAATTGACGTAATACCTGCACAAAATCTCCAAAACAATCTCGTGTACGAGTAAAACGATGTGGCTGAAATGCCAAGACCAAACGACGCTTAGGATATGCTCCGCGGGCTGCCGCAAGAGTTGCATTCATCTCTACCGGGTGATGGCCATAATCATCAATTAGAGTAAATTGGCGCCCACCCTCTAATTTGATATCGCCGTGATGCTGAAAACGTCTCCCCACGCCACTAAATTGTGCCAAGGCTTTCATAATCGACTCGTCACTAACGCCCAGTTCTGTTGCAATCCCTATTGCAGCAAGCGCATTTAGAACGTTGTGCTTACCGGGCAAGTTAAGCCGTATCTTAAGTGGGCCAGGCTGTGTACCATGACGCCGAACTGTCCTGCGATGAACAATAAATTGCATTTGTGTACCAATTGCCTCAATGTCGCTCGCGCGGATATCGGCATCATCAGAGAAGCCATACCGCAAGATGGGCTGTGAGACAAAGGGGACAATATCTCTCACGTTAGCGTCATCAATACATAAAACAGCAATCCCATAAAAAGGCATACGCTGGGTAAATTGCACAAATGCCTGCTTAAGACGAGCCATATCGTGCTGATAGGTATCCATGTGATCCGCATCAATATTTGTGATCACCTCCATGGCTGGAAATAATTGCAAGAATGATGCATCGGACTCATCCGCTTCGACCACAATAAAGTCACCCTGTCCTAAGCGTGCATTGACCCCTGCTGAATTGAGCTTCCCGCCAATCACAAAAGTGGGATCTAGCCCGCCTTGCGCTAAAACAGATGCGACCAAGCTGGTTGTAGTTGTCTTGCCATGCGTACCCGCAATTGCAATCCCCTGCTTTAAACGCATTAACTCACCAAGCATGACCGCCCGCTGAATTACAGGAATATGAGCTGCTCTTGCTGCTAACACTTCAGGATTATTTCCAGCAACGGCGCTTGAGATCACCACAGCTTCAGCACTACCAATATGCTTTGCATCATGCCCAATCTGAATGCTTGCGCCGAGCTCAACCAAACGCTTTGTAGTTGCTGATGCAGATAGATCAGATCCAGAGACGCGATAACCTAAATTAAGGAGAACCTCAGCAATACCGCTCATGCCGGCACCACCAATGCCCACAAAATGAATGTGCTGAACAATGTGCTTCATTTGGCACACTCCGCACAAATACTTGCAACCCGCTCCGTAGCATGGTGCTTAGCACGCTCTTGTGCTTTTTGTGCCATCGCAGATAACTCATCCCGATTGATGTTCTGCAATAACTTGGCTAAAGACTGCGCAGATAGCTGATCCTGTGGTAACAAAATGGCTGCTTCTGCATCTGATAAGAATCGTGCGTTTGCAGTTTGATGATCATCAATTGCATACGGGAATGGTACAAAACAAGCAGCTACTCCTGCGCTTGAGATTTCGGATACAGTCATGGCACCGGCTCGACAAATTACTAGATCAGCATTTGCATAAGCAGATGCCATATCCTCAATAAATGGTTTTACTTCGGCGCTTACATGCAAATCACGATAGTGCTTCACCAGTTCATTCGCATGCTTCTCACCCGCCTGATGGAGCACCATAGGACGTTGCTCGATCGGTATATGAGATAAAGCCTCCGGAATGATCGTATTTAAGACCGCCGCCCCAAGACTACCCCCAACAACCAATAAGCGAAGAGGTCCTTGCCGTGCTGCATAACGTTCATCGCAAGCGGTAAGGGTCTCAAAACTTTCTCGAATAGGATTACCAACCCATTCTGCATTGGGCATCGTTTTCGGAAATCCTGTCAAAACACGAGCAGCCACTTTTGCTAAAAACCGATTAGCACTTCCTGCCACGGAGTTAGACTCATGCAAAACAAGAGGGCGGCCCAAAAGATAACTTACCAGACCACCTGGGAAGGTAATGTATCCGCCCATTCCCAACACAACACTGGGTTTTAGTCTCCGAATAATTTGCCAACTTTGTGCCATGGCGCGCAGCAAATTAAATGGCAACATCACTTTAGTCAGGAGGCCTTTTCCTCTTAGTCCGCCAAACTGAATGCTTTCAAACTGAAAACCCTTGGCTGGCACTAAGCGATACTCCATTCCACTGGCATTACCTAACCAAGACACATCCCAGCCCTGACCACGAAGATTTTCGGCAACGGCTAAGCCAGGGAAGATATGCCCTCCCGTTCCGCCAGCCATGACCAAGATCGAGCGCGGGTTTGAACTCATAACTTACCCCCCCGCATCAATATCCGATTTTCGTAATCAATCTTGAGTAACACTGCGAATGCAACTGCATTCATCAAAATGGCAGATCCGCCATAACTTACTAGCGGCAAGGTTAGGCCTTTTGTTGGCAACAAACCTAAATTAACGCCCATATTGATAAAGGCTTGCCAACCAATCCAGATTGCAATTCCTTTGGCACATAAACCAGCGAAGCTACGATCTAACTGCAAGGCTGTTCGACCAATTAAGAATGCTCGACGTACTATCCAATAAAAGAGCAAGATCACAACACAGACGCCCACAAATCCAAGCTCTTCACCAATGACGGCCAAGATAAAATCAGTATGAGCCTCAGGCAAGTAATGCAGTTTTTCAACGCTGCCACCCAAACCAACTCCAAACCACTCACCCCGCCCAAAGGCCATTAAGGAATGAACTAGCTGATATCCCTTGCGTGCTGCATGCTCAGCCTGCCAGGGATCCAGGAAGGCAAAGATACGTTGCCGTCGAAACTCCGATAAAGTAATCACGGCTGCCACAATCAAAATTCCTACGAGCGTCAAGCCACCGAATAACTTAGCGTTAATGCCGCCTAAGAACAAAATACCCATGGCGATTATTCCAATAACCATAAGGGCGCCCATATCAGGCTCTAACATTAATAACAGGCCGACTAATGCAACTGCTAAGCCCATCGGCACAAAACCCTTAACAAAAGACTGCAAATGCTCTTGTCTTTGAACGGTATAACTTGCGGCAAAAATAATGACCGCGAATTTCATTAGCTCAGAAGGCTGAAAATTCATAAGCCCCAATGGGATCCAACGACGGGCTCCATTCACACCTTTACCGATTCCAGGTATCAGAACAGCAATTAATAACAGAATGGTGAAAGCGAATAAGTAAGGAGCCAACTTATCCCACGCCTTGACTGGAATCTTAAAAACCCAAAATCCAACAAATGTTGCAATCCCTAAAGAAATTAAGTGCCGTACTAAAAAATGATTACTACTGTAATTGGCGTATTTAGGGCCATCGGCTAAAGTAATCGAGGCTGAATACACCATTACCAAGCCAATTAAGGCTAAGGACAAAATAGCCCAGACTAATAACTGGTCATACTCCATCATGCGGGAACGTGTTTGCTCAACGCCTGATACAGCATCTCGTAGACCACTACGAAAGCCATCGAAACCTTCTCGCGAGATATTCCAAAAACGGTTTGGGCGAGTGTTCATACTGACGCCCTCACTGGATCATTCAAGCTTGATGAAATTTGATGCGCTAACTCATGAACCGCCTGCTCAAAAACATCAGCCCGATGCTTATAGTCTTTAAACATATCAAAACTTGCACATGCTGGCGACAATAAAACAATATCCCCGGCTTTTGCTTGGAGAAAGGTTTGCTCGACGGCAGACTCTAAACTATTTGCGCGTATTAGTTGCAACGCATGATCTTCTATGGCCTGAGCACACACTGCTTCGATAGCAGGACCGTCGCGCCCAATTAATACAACACCTTTTGCGAATCGTGTAATTGGTTCAACTAAGGGTGAAAAGTCTTGTCCCTTGCCATCACCTCCAGCAATTAACCAAATATTTTTACTTCCTGTAGCTGATCCTAGCCCATGTAAAGCAGCAACTGTAGCCCCCACATTGGTACCTTTGCTATCGTCGATGTACTCAACATCTGCGATCACAGCTACTGTCTGAACGCGATGGGGTTCACCTTGATACTCGCGTAGGCCATGCAATAGAAGGCTAATTCCTAAGCCGGCAGCCCGCGCTAAGGCCAGTGCGGCGAGCGCATTGAGTGCATTGTGACGCCCTCGAATACGCAATGCATCAGCTGGGATTAAACGTTTGATCCGAAGTTCATCGGACTTTTCATAGACGTCTGATTTCTTACGACGTTTGCGTTTAATAAAGCCTTCTTGTGCCTCTTCATGCTCGCTTGCTAAAGTGGCCTCATCTGGCTCTGCCCAAACAAGCCAATCGATCCCACCCGCCCTAGGATCTCTCTCAATACCAAAAGAATCTACATCTGCAGGACCATCGCTACCAAATTGGATAACCTTTCGACTTTCTTTCTCATCGGCAAATAATGCTGTCACAACTTCATCATCTCGGTTAAGTACCAATACAGAATTCTTTCCCAAAATTCGAGCCTTGGCTGCTGCATAGGCTTGCATATCTCCATGCCAATCGAGATGATCTTGCGATAAATTGAGAACCGTAGCTGCGGTTGGATCCAAGGTATGTGTAAATTGCAATTGGAAGCTAGATAACTCAAGCACCCAGATCTCTGGCAGATCTGAATAGCTATTAGCCTCAGCAAGTACGCTGAGCAATTTCTCAAGTGCGGCGGGACTAATATTTCCTGCAAGAGCAACGCGCTTACCTGCACGCTGACAGATCTGGGCGGTCAGTGCGCAAGTCGTTGTCTTACCATTCGTGCCAGTAATCGCAAGAATACTTGGCTTGTATATATCTTCGGCAGGTATGGACATAGTTTGCAAAGCAAGGATTGCTCTTGCAAAGAACTCGATCTCACTCCACACTGAAATATTACGTTCTTGACATAGATGCAAAAGCTCTGCGGTTGGCTTTTGGATCGGGGACAAGCCAGGGCTAATACCGACTGTATCCACCCCATCTAATAAAGTATTCCAATCACTTGATTCAAAGCATGCGTCTTGTAATCCTAATTTTTGTAAATCAGCCAACCACTCCAGTTGTTGCGAACGCAGGTCAGAATGAGCACGGGTATCTACTAAACGAACAAATGCCCCTTGAACCAAACACCACTTTGCCATGGCATAGCCCGATTCTCCCAAACCCACAATCAAGAAACGTTGGGGTGCAGATCGCTCGGATGCATCAGCACCGGCTTGTCCTAAAAAGGGATTCTGTAATACCTGTTTCATTGTTTATTAATAAATACCTAACGTAATTTCAAACTTGATAAGCCAACTAATACCAACAGAATGGTGATAATCCAAAACCGCACAACCACTTGGGTCTCACGCCAACCGCCTA
>DENG01000056.1:2928-3323 GCA_002359975.1 Polynucleobacter sp. UBA2650 | reverse complement strand
GCAACGAAGATGCCTCCCATCACAAAGAGCACAATTTCTTGTCGAACAATCACGGCAATCGTTCCCAGCGCGCCCCCTAGGGCCAATGCACCAACATCTCCCATAAATACTTGAGCGGGATGCGCGTTGTACCAAAGGAATGCAAGACCTGCGCCACCCATTGCGCCACAGAAAATTAATAACTCGCCAGCCCCCGGGATATATGGGAAAAGTAGGTATTTGGCATAAATGGAGTTACCCATGACATAAGCGAATGCGCCAAGCGCAGCACCTACCAAGATCACTGGCATGATGACAAGGCCATCAAGACCATCGGTTAAGTTGACCGCATTACTGCTACCTACTATTACGAGATAGCTCAGGATGATGAAACCCATCACTCCCAATGGATAGCT
>DENG01000056.1:0-2901 GCA_002359975.1 Polynucleobacter sp. UBA2650 | reverse complement strand
AGTTGTAAGACTTTATAGTTGTTGACCTCAGATACAGAAAAGGCTAAGTAAATCGCAGCAAATAAACCTATAAGGGTTTGCCAAAGGAACTTTTCTCGAGATGCCATACCCTTTGGGTTTTTGTGGACGACCTTTCGGTAATCATCAACCCAACCAATGGCACCAAATCCAAAGGTCACAATCATCACAATCCAAACAAAGCGATTACTGAGGTCGGCCCATAAAACACATGAGATGAATATTCCGATCAAAATCAAGATGCCGCCCATCGTTGGCGTCCCGACTTTTGCTAAATGTGTTTGAGGGCCATCCGTTCGTATTGCTTGGTCTGCTTTTAAGGCGGTAAGTTTTCGAATCACCCAGGGACCAAAAACAAGACCAATCAATAGGGCTGTTAAGGTTGCCATTACCGCTCGAAATGTAATGTAGGAGAAGACCCGAAAAAATCCGTAGTCGTCCTGTAACCATTGTGCCAAGATTAAGAGCATGCTTTGATCTCCTGCTGGAGTGCCTCTACAACTCGCTCCATGCGCATAAAGCGTGAACCTTTTACTAACACAGTAATTACACTGGTATGTTCAAGGCTCTCTCGACTAAGCTGACTTTGTAAATCTTGATTTAATTGGCTTAGCTCAGAGTAATGCTTGGCCTGGCCATTTGGCTTTGCTTTTAAATAAGCTGCGGTGGAAATTTGACTTAAGTCACCGAGCGTTAATAGATGCTCAATGCCACATTTTGCGGCATAGCGCCCGAGCTCCTCATGGAACTCTGGCCCTTGGATACCTACCTCACCCATATCCCCTAAAACTAAATAGCGCTCACCCGTATGCTGCACCAATGCATTAATGGCAGCTACTACCGAATCTGGATTTGCGTTATACGTGTCATTAATTAAACGTGTGTGAGCTGATAACCGCTGTACTTGCATTCTGCCTGAGACTGGCATAAATTTTTCTAAGCCAAGCCGAATCGTGTCTAACGAAATTCCGGCAGCAAGAGCTACCGCACAGGCTGCTAATGCGTTCGTACAATTATGTTCACCCAAAGTCTGAAGCTGGACTTGGATTGCCCCAGTAGGCGATTCAATCTGTATCGCGTCATTGGATAAAGCATAGCCACGGACTACCGCCTTGCTCTTTTCTGTCTTACTACTCTGCCAAGCAAAATCAATCTGTTTACGCGAACCAGCAGCCTGTCTCCAAAGCGCTGTGTAAGGGGTCTCCGCTGGAAATACTGCTATACCATCGTGCGGTAGGGCTAGGATTACCGCAGCATGTTCATTGGCGACTGCATCAATACTTTGCATAAACTCCTGATGCTCGCGTTGTGCATTATTAATAAGAGCAATATTTCCTTTGGCAATTGCAGCTAATTCTGCAGTTTCTCCAGGATGATTCATACCTAACTCAATCACCGCCAAACGATGCTCTGATCTCAATTGCAAGAGGGTGAGAGGTAAGCCAATCTCATTGTTAAGATTCCCTTGAGTCATTAAGGTTTGAGTTGAGCCAACTGCTTCCTTAAATATAGAAGCAATCATTTCTTTAACAGTGGTTTTACCGTTACTACCAGTAACCACTGCGAGGGGAATGGCATATTGTTTACGCCAAGCGTGAGCTAGCTCAGCTAAGCTTTTACGAGTATCGGTGACATAAACTGCTGGCATCGATTTTGGACATGCGGCGGCATCACTAATAATTACGGCGGCGGCGCCTTGCTTCTGAACGTCATCCAGAAAGTGATGAGCGTCAAATCGCTCACCCTGAAGCGCTATAAATAGCTCACCAGCTATTAACTTACGACTATCCGTACCAATTTTTGTAATGCTAAGTCCCTTGGCCTGTTCTTTCGCAAT
This sequence comes from Polynucleobacter sp. UBA2650, assembly GCA_002359975.1. Lineage (GTDB taxonomy): Bacteria > Pseudomonadota > Gammaproteobacteria > Burkholderiales > Burkholderiaceae > Polynucleobacter. The sequence goes on along the minus strand of DENG01000056.1, from coordinate 1,046 downwards.
ATTGATGAAATGGCTGTTGGGCAGCATCGCCTGTATCTGCGCTAAATTGGTCATCGGATTCATTGCATGCATTACACCGCCCCTCCACTGGCTAAACGCAGATGGGCTTGATCAGAAAAATCAAATCGTTTTCCATTCATCTCTTGAGTGGTCTCATGTCCCTTACCAGCAACTAAAACAATATCTTGTGGGCTGGCTTGTCGCACTGCACTCATAATGGCGGCGGCACGATCTGCAATCATCTCGACCGTTTTAGAATCTTCTTTTCTATTTGTTGCTTGCCTGACACCAGCAAAGATCATCTGCATAATTTGCAAAGGATCCTCCGAGCGCGGATTGTCGCTGGTTATAACCAAGTGATCAGAGCCCTCTCGAGCAATTTGTCCCATCATCGGACGCTTTTCACGATCGCGATCTCCGCCACAACCAAAGACACAATAAATCTGTCCTTGCCGAATTGCAGCAATTGGCCTAAGTGTTTCAAGTACTTTTTGGAGTGCATCGGGTGTATGCGCATAGTCCACAACCATCATTGGGGCGTCTGCCTTTGCCCCTTTTATGATTTCCATGCGTCCCCTTACGGGCCTCAAACACTCGACTTGCCGTAACGCTTCAGGAATGGCAATACCTTCTGCGATTAAGGTAGCAATAACCGCTAAAGCATTTTCTAGATTGAACTCACCCAATACAGGAATCGTGCATGGATACACTTTTCCGTCAATCACAATCTTGCATTGATAGGCATTTTCTATAAAACAAAACTCTTGCAAATAAACTGGCTTAAAACGATCTTGAAGTTTTTCTAAATTATGGAATGCTGCTGGATTCAATGCATAAAGCCAAATCATCTTGTCATCACGATTCATAAGATCCATGAACAAGCTTCGTCCAAATGAATCTTCGATATTGATCACAATTCTTTTAGCATCAAATTCTTTAAACAATTTTGCTTTTGTGGCTCCATACTCAGCCATCGTGCCGTGATAATCTAAATGATCCCGACTTAAATTAGTAAACACTGCGCAATCAAAATGGGTTCCATTCAC
>DENG01000080.1:12443-20992 GCA_002359975.1 Polynucleobacter sp. UBA2650 | reverse complement strand
CTCAAATTGGAGAAATAAATGATCCCTAAATCAAGGTTTTATAACTTAGTAATGTCCTGGAGAAATAAGCCTTTTCGAGAACTTCGAGATATTGAGCGTAGCGAGTGGCAAGATGGCACCCCCAAGGACAAAATTATGGTTTCTGAGGGAATTACATCGATTAATCCCTCCAAGAACCCCTATCGAGGCACCCACTTTGAGCCCATCTTTAATCTGCCCGGCAGCACTCTGAAAGGGGTTTTATATCGACCGCTGATTGATGCCCCTCCCCATGAAGTTCTAAGGCACTGCATGGAAGGCATTGACGCAATCCATTACTGGCAATGTAGTAATCGCATCATCCCCCTAATATTGCCCATCAACACTGAAATCTTGCAAGCCTCTGAGTATGTCGATTCGCTGTGTGATCTCATCCTTAATTCACGGCTACCTATTGGCCTAGTTAATGTTGGATTACTACAAAAGCCTTCTGAATCTAGTACATTAATTCAAGGAATCGCTCGCTTACGACGACTTGGCGTGTTGTTTCATTGGTTAAACTTTGATAGCGATCCCGACATAATCAAGTTAATCGTAGACTTTCAATTTGAGGCTGTGCATATTCATGCCGAGCTCTTAAGGGACAACAAATCACTCCAAATTGAACAGTTGATTGAACAAATCAATTTATTTAAAAAATGGGGTTGCAAAATCGGCCTCAGTCATGTGACCTTTGTCCACGATAACGAAATGGCATATCAATTAGGGATTGATTATTGCTATGGCAGTCTCATGCTGACCCCTGTGAGTCGCCACCAAATTGTTCATGTGCAAGATAGCCGAATCGGTAAAGCACTCTTCTCAATTCAAAAATCCGAAAAACTTAACCCACAAGGAGACCTGTAATGCGCAATAAAGTGATGTTAGTCGATGACCATCCGGCCATGCTAATGGCAATGAAGGCGATGCTACTCAATCAAATTTTATTTGAGGTAGTTGGACAAGCCCAAAATGGAGAGGAGTGCCTCAATGAGATAAAGAAATGTAATCCAGATATTCTCATTTTGGACTTAGACATGCCAAAAACAGATGGCTTTGATCTCATCCGTCGTATTTCAATCTCCCATCCAAAAATAAGAATACTTGTCCTATCCAGTATGGATGAACATATTTATGGTGGCAGAGTTCGTTCTATCGGGGGTCATGGCTATGTTAATAAAACCGCGAGTGCCAATATCATTTTGGCGGCGTGTGTTGCTGTATCCCAAGGCTATACCTTCTTCTCTATAGGGCGAAATGGTCATGCAGCTCTTAGCGATAAAGAAAAAATGGATTCGATATCTGACCGCGAACTACAGGTCATGAAATTCCTAACGAAGGGAATGGGTAATCAAGAGATTTCTCATAATCTCAACATTAGTAGTAAAACCGTAGCTACTTATAAGTTTCGCTTATTTGAAAAGCTCGGCATCAATAACGTTACAGATCTGATCGCTTTTTGTCGTAACAATCATTTGATCGAAGGGTGAGCATTTGATGCGCAGCGTGATAAAACTATCTCTTTTTAGCTATTTACTGCTCATAGTATTCACGCTGTGCATCGTTGTTTATCCATGTGCATCGATTGCTAGCGAGAGATTTCCGTCTTTTACATCTAGTGAAAAACAGTGGATTCAAAAAAATCCGATTGTGAAATTCAGTATTCATGAAAAATATCGTCACTACTGGACTAGCGGTTTTTATCCTAACTTATTAGCAAAGTTAAAGGAATGCTCAGGCTTAGATTTTGAACCTGTATGGCGTAACTCTGATAAAAGCATTCTTGAAGAATTTAAGAGTAAACAAATTCAGTTCATTATTGATCCAGATATAAGCTCTTCTGTGATTGATATGGGATTTGTCTCTGACCCTATTTTTTGGGGTCATGATGTTGCCGTAAAAAAGTCTATAAATTCTGATCGCTCTGAAGTAGGGAGTCATAACGTTATATATTTTGATCGTGGCTACGACTTAGGCAAAACCAATCCGGATGTGCTCAAAAATAGCTCATCGGACGTACTCATCAAAAAGCTAATTCATGGAGAGGCTCAATTAGTAATCATGCCACTTCGACTAACAAGAGCATTGGGGCAGACCATCTCACTTTATGGGCTAGAGGTTAAACCTTGGGGTAACCAACCATTTGCATACCGATGGCTTATCTCCAATCATGATCAGATTCTGAATTCTATTATTAAAAAGTCAATAAACGCTATTGATCCGATGGTCTTGGGCACTCTTTTATCAACCCCGGGGCTAGGTACTCTAGAAACACAAACAGATTCTATAGATAAGAATACACCCTCCATCATGAGTGGATTTGGTATTGGATTAATTCTGTTGATCCTTTGGGCAGGACATCATTATTTATACCGTAAAAAGTTTGCTCAGAAAGAAGCGACGCTAATAGCAATTGCAGATAAAGCTATTTTAGCGAGCGCTGCTAAATCTGACTATTTGGCAACCATGAGTCATGAAATTAGAACACCAATGCATGCCGTGATTGGAGTTCAGGAGTTGTTATTAAAACGGGTTGATCTTAATCCAGAGCAAAAGGATCTCGTAGAAAGTGCCAATACATCCTCACAGTCACTTATGGGGATCATGAACAACGTACTGGATATCTCCAAAATTGAGGCTGGTAAATATACTCTTGAGCCCCAGCCCACTGATCTTAAAAAATTACTCTATGAGATCAATCAAACTTTTTCTATCTTTGCTCAAAATAAAGGGGTGCATCTTGATGTCTTTATTGATTCGTCCATCGCAGATGTCCTGTTAATTGATCCAATACGTCTTCGGCAAGTGATTCAAAACCTTTTAAGTAATGCCATTAAATTTTCTGGAGATAGCGCTGTCTTTTTTGATGTTCGCATTTTGGCTAATGATCATGCTGGTCAACTCATTGAATTTAGAATCATTGACCGAGGTGTTGGAATGACTCAAGAGGATATTGAGAGAGCACTCAAACCATATGAGCAGGTTGGATCTCACTGCTCAACAACTCTTACGTCTACTCCAGGAACTGGTCTTGGTTTAAGTATTTGCAATCATGCCATAGGGCTTATGCAAAGCCAACTCAATATTGAGAGTGCTCCAAATCTTGGCACTAATGTTCATTTTGTCACTGCATTCTCACGAACAGGCTTAGAGCTTCCCCAAGTGATGCAAGCCCCGGTTGGTAATCATCTTTTAATTGGCAACAAAACTCGTACCCTAATTGTTGAAGATCATCCCGCAAGTCGTAAAACACTTTTTATACAGTTACACACCTTAGGGATTTTTGCAGACCAATGCTCTAACGGTGATGAGGCGCTTTGCATGTTACAGAAGAATAAATATGACCTCGTTTTGACCGATCATGCAATGCCAGGTATGCATGGTTTTGAATTAGTCAAAAAAATTCGTGCAATGGGTCATCATGAATTAATTATTATCGGTGTTACGGCGGATATTTATGCTCACCAATCACGTGAATCTTCGCTCAAGTTAGGAATGGATGCAGTCCTGATTAAACCAATTAGTCTCGAAGTTCTTGAGCGAAATATTTTTAATCTACTTGGTGAAAAAGCGATTACTCAGAAAGTTAATGATTTTTGTTTTGATACTGATGTTCGTATTCTCATCTTAGAAGAAGTTCTCAAAGTTCAATATGAAGTACTACATTTAATTGAATCTAACGTTTGTTTGCTGGATGAACATAAATTAAATTCTTTGCTGCATAAAGTTAAGGGGGGTGCACTGTTAAGTCAGGCGGAGAATTTGCATCAATGTTGTTCTGAATTAGAGCAATCAAATCAAGTAAATTCAGAAAGAATAGCTTTATTTAGAGAGGCTCTTCTCATCAACAATGCTGATTTAGAAAGTCAGCTGCATCAACTCAAGTTACTGTAGCCGGTTTTTTAATAGCCTCATTAAACCCCCGCTAGGCGGTGGTTTAATCAAACGTCAGCCCTACTANNGTTTTGGATGCTGCAATCTTAATAGCCTCTCCAGTTTTTGGATTTCTGCCCATACGCGCGGCACGCGAACCCAAGGAAAAGCTACCAAACCCAATAAGCTGAACGGTATTTCCTTTTGCGACGCTCGCTTTAATTGAATCTAATAGTAGATTTATAGCTTCCTCAGCCTTTGTTTTACTTAAATCTGCACTATCTGCAATCACATCCACTAGGTCCGCTTTTGTCATAATAGATTTCCTTTGCTTTGTCACTTCGCTATGAAATTTGGGGCTCTTCGACTATTTCAGGTCAAATAGTTCCTCCACGTTTATCCTAGCAAACTAATTACGAAAATACTGTAAAGACTTTTTGACAAATTGAATAAAAAATGAGCAGATTTATATTTAAGTGTTTGAGATTGCGGGGTTTCTTGCTCAATCTAGGGTTTTTACTAGCCTCTTCTTTATTATTTCTTTTAACCGGTCATCATGTTGCAGCGCAATCACAGAGCCAAACGTCCATTCGACTGCCAACATCGGTTGACCTTGCAATCAAACGAAGTGGCATTAGTAAGGATTCGATCAGCATTTCTGTGACGGAAATTCTAGTACCCACTAATCCCAAATCGCAATCTCGCACGATTCTGGCATGGCGTGATGAAGTAAGCATGAATCCTGCATCAACCATTAAGCTGCTAACGACTTTGGTTGCATTAGATATTCTTGGGCCTAAATATCGGTGGCGCACAGATCTTTTTACAGATGGCGTTATCAAGAATGGAACTCTAAAAGGTAATATATATTTTTTAGGTCATGGCGACCCTAAATTGATTCCAGAGGAACTCTTAAAGCTAACAGGTAAATTACGAGAGCTTGGTATACAGCATATCGATGGTAATTTGATTTATGATCGCAGTGCTTATGCCCCCCAAGTAATGGAGGATCAGACTATTGATGGAGAGTTATTTCGGTCCTACAACGTACCACCGGATCCACTTTTATATTCTTTCCGAACCCTTTCTTTTAAGATTGACCCCAATAAAAATAGTGATGCTCTTAATATTACTTACACGCCTAGACTTGCGCGCCTTAGTATTCAAAACAATATTTCAGTCAACTCAAATCAATGTGATGCTGGTAAGCGTGATGTTAATGTTGAGATAACTCCTGATCCAAATTTAGTTTCTGGCAATCAACTCAAGAACCAATCTGCAATACAGTGGGTAGCCACTTTTAGAGGTGATCTGTCTAAAAATTGTAGGGGTATCGGCTACAACACCGTTAAATTTGACCCTAATACTTTTTTTACTCTTGGGTTTACTGCAGCCTGGGAAGATGCTGGTGGAACTTGGATTAAATCCCCACGCGGTCTTTCTGGAACTGTTCCTGTGTATGCTCGCCCCCTTCTAAGCTACGAAGGACTTAATCTTGCTGAGGCTTCACAAGATATTAATAAATTTTCTAATAATGTGATGGCCCGTCAAGTGTTTTTAACCTTGGCACTTGAAAAAATTGGTAAGCCCGCTGATATACCTGGTGGCGAAAAGGTCGTTAAAGCTTGGCTCATGCAACAAGGCTTATCTTTTCCTGAACTTGTTATTGAAAATGGGTCAGGCCTATCTCGCAATGAGGCTATCTCTGCAAAAAATCTGAATACACTACTAATAACTGCCCAAGGCCTTCCGATTTCTGAGGTATTTATTGACTCTTTACCAATAGCGGGGTCTGAAGGAACGGTACGTCATCGCCTTGTAAAAGAACTACGTAAATTTTTACATCTCAAGAAAAAGCCCGAAGTTCGAATTAAAACGGGCGCACTTAATCAAGTAAGAAATATTTCTGGCTATGTCTTTAGTAAGTCGGGTCGTATTTATGCAGTGACATCATTTATCAATGATCCCAAAGCTAATCGCGGCCAAGAAATCCATGATCAACTACTAGGGTGGTTAATGGAAGACGGGCCGGATCCAAAAGAGGCGCGCTGAAGTCGGTCTCGAATTGCATCCCAACCCTCACCACTCGGCGGGCTTGGTATGTAGATTGTCTGATACTGGGATTGATCTAGAAGACGAAGCAAACGGTATAAACCGTGAGCAAACGCAATGGGCTCTTTTGGAACTTGGATAAGCTTACTTTTCTTGGTTAGCTCTTTTAATTGAGCAAGATCATGCAAGCTCTCATCTTCCCAGACAACTAAAGCAATACTTTGATCAAGTATTCTTCCTTGCTTAATGCTTTGTAAGAAATCACTTAATCTCTGTTTATATAAATGAAGTGGCGTATTGGGTGCATAGTGCGCCTTCAGGCTACCCGAAACGCGCGGTATCTTCTGATCCTTTATAGGGTCAATAGAAACATTAATCCCTGTTGCTTCCTTAATTTGTTTTGGACTAATACTGCCCGGCCGAAGAAGTCGTGGCTCCCCATCTCCTGAGACATCTAAGATTGTCGACTCAATGCCGAACTGACAATCACCCCCATCTAAGATCAATAAATCATCTTGATCTATAAATTCTGAGCGAACGTGAGCAGCGGAGCTCGGTGAAACTTTGCCAAACCGATTGGCCGAGGGAGCGGCAATGCCACCCCGAAATCCTCTTAGCAGTTCTTGTGCAAGTGGGTGCGACGGAGAGCGAATGGCAATAGTATCTTGACCACCGGTTAAGGCATCCAAGACCAATCGGCTTTTCTGAAAAACCAGGGTAAGTGGGCCGGGCCAAAAGTGCTCGATAAGAACAAAGGCTGATTCGGGAATATGCCTTGCCCAAGGACTTAGAATGGCTAACCAATCGTGGGCTTTATCTTGTGAATGTTCCAATGGCGCTTGGACATGAACTATGAGTGGATGGTTTGCTGGTCGACCCTTAAGTTGATAAATCGCTTGTATGGCCAAGGGATTACTAGCATCTGCACCCAAACCGTAAACAGTCTCTGTGGGGATGGCCACAAGTTTGCCAGCATGAAGTGCGCTCAGGGCTTTGGTAACGGACTCGGAATCAGACAAATGCTTCTCGAATAAATCGTAAGATTATGGTGCGATACCTAAATCATGGGCCACCGCTGCACAGGCATCTTTTGCCTCCTGAATACCCTTACCCAGACAATTAATATGTCCCATCTTGCGTCCTAACTTGGGGCTAGCTTTACCGTACAAATGTAATTTAGCACTGGGATGGGCAAGTACATGATGCCAGGCAGGCTCTCTCGCTTGATCTTTATCAAACCACACATCCCCCAAAATATTCAACATGGCGACTGGTTCCATAAGGGTGACATCACCAAGCGGCAAGCGCGCCATAGCCCTCACCTGTTGCTCAAATTGACTCGTAACAGAGGCATCCATGGTGTAGTGCCCAGAATTATGGGGGCGAGGTGCTATCTCATTGACGAGCACTGAGCCATCTTGCAAGACAAAGTACTCAACACATAAAACACCCACATACGCCATCTTCTCGGCGATTTCAAAGCTCGCTCCAATAATTTTTTTTGATACATCAGGATGTTTTACAAGGGATGGGGATGGCACTGTACTGGTATGCAAAATACCATTACGGTGAATATTTTCAGCAATTGGATAGGCCGTGACCTGCCCGTCATGAGCACGAACAATTAATGCCGAGACCTCAAATGCAAGAGGCATTCTTTTTTCTAATACGCAAGCATTTCCACCAAGGCCCTGCCAAGCAACTGCAAGCTCATCCGCATCCCTAACATTCACTTGACCCTTACCGTCATAACCCATTCGTGCAGTTTTTAAGATTGCTGGAAATAATTGGGTAGGGACTGTTGCAAGATCACTTTGCGTTTTAATCACATGGTGTGGGGCCGGGCCAATGCCCGATAAAACAGAGCACTGTTGGAGAAATTCTTTTTCAAGGATCCGGTCTTGGGCAATCGAAACGCACCTGCCCATGGGAGCAACAAAAATATCTTTATTCTGAAAATAATCAAGGGTCTTGGCAGGCACATTCTCAAACTCGGTACTAACTGCTGCACACAAGTTAGCCATTTCATTTAAGGCCTTCTCATCACCATAATCTGCACATATATGCTTCTCAGCAACTGCACCCCCAGGGCTTAGCGGATCTGGATCAAGAACACATACCTTGTAGCCAAGCGATTGAGCTTCATGAATAAACATGCGGCCCAACTGTCCACCCCCTAATATTCCTAACCAAGCAGGCGGGAGAATGGGTGACAGATTCGTTACAGCAGAATTTCCAGACTTCGTCATGATGGAATTAAGATGCTTTCCCCATTAGGGCAATTTCATTGCTTGAGCAGCTTGGGTTTGCATGGTTCGATAATCGTGCAATCGCTTTGCTAATGACGCATCCGAGCTGGCCAACATTGCCACAATATGTAAGGCTGCATTTGCAGCTCCAGCCTCACCAATTGCAAAACTGGCAACCGGAATTCCTTTTGGCATTTGCACAATCGAGTAGAGAGAGTCTTCGCCTCGTAAATATTTACTAGGTACCGGGACTCCCCAGATAGGTACGATCGTTTTTGCTGCAAGCATGCCCGGAAGGTGGGCTGCGCCACCAGCACCTGCAATAATGGCCTTTAAGCCCCGTGCTTCAGCTTTCTC
>DENG01000080.1:11257-12392 GCA_002359975.1 Polynucleobacter sp. UBA2650 | reverse complement strand
TTGCATGGTATCCCAATCTGAATTGGATCCCATCACAACTCCTACCAGAACCTGATCAGCCATTGGCTCTCCAAAAGGGCTTGAAAAACATTATTATCGCAGTCTTTAGGCTCTTAACGTCATGAGCACTATTGGGTCAACCTACGCAATGCCTCGCGATATTTTTCTGCAGTTTTTTCGATAATCTCAGGCGGTAAATGGGGCGCAGGGGGCGCTTTAGCCCAAGGCTTACCATCGACCCGAACAGACTCTAACCAATCTCGCAAAAATTGTTTATCAAACGATGGTGGGTTAGTTCCTACCCGATAAGTAGTCGCAGGCCAGAATCGTGATGAATCGGCCGTCAGAATTTCATCCATTAAGACCAGTTGTCCGGTTTCATCTAAACCGAACTCAAACTTCGTATCGGCAATGATGATGCCTTTTTCTAAAGCATATTGAGCGGCTTCGCGATACAAACGAATGCTTGTTTCTTTAATCTTGTGCGCAAGCTCAGTACCAATCCGTTTTTCTACTTCTGAATACGAAATGTTCTCATCATGATGGCCCATTTCCGCTTTAGCTGCTGGTGTAAAAATAGGCTCTGCTAAGACTTGGGCATTTTGCAGACCAGCGGGTAAACGAATCCCACAAACCGCCCCAGTATCTTGATAATCCTTCCAGCCACTCCCCGCCAGATAACCACGAACTACTGCCTCAACAAGAATAGGTTTGAGGCGCTTTGCAACAACAGCCCTGCCCTTGACCTGATCGATCTCATTAGAAGCCACTACAGTACTTGGATCAATTCCTGTCAAATGATTAGGGATCACATGAGCCAAATGAGCAAACCAAAAATTACTCATTTGATTTAGGACCATGCCCTTTTCAGGAATGGCTTCTTGCATAATCACATCAAATGCTGAAATGCGATCAGTAGTGATCATTAATAGTCGATCATCACCCACAGCATAGACATCGCGTACCTTACCCTGAGAGATTAGAGGTAAAGAACGAATTGAGGTGCTGTGCAACGCATTCATGACTAGCGAACTTTCACAATCTTTAGGGTATTCGTGCCACCCGCTTGATCCATTGGCTCACCAATCGTTAAGACGATGGTATCGCCTGATTTTGCTACCCCTAATTCTTTTAG
>DENG01000080.1:5151-11186 GCA_002359975.1 Polynucleobacter sp. UBA2650 | reverse complement strand
ACATTACGATAAGTGCTCAACGCACGCTGGGTTTCAATTCGGCTCGTTAGTGCCACGATTGGGACACGGATATTATGGCGACTCATCCAAATCGGGGTTGAACCCGAATCGGTTAATGCGGCAATGGCCGTTGCATTTAAATGATGTGCAGTAAATAATGCGCCAAGAGCAATCGCTTGATCAATCCGCTCAAAACGTTGGTCCAAGAAATCGGTATCCAAGTTCACAACTTCAGATTTTTCAGCCTCAATGCAAATCGCTGCCATTTGTTCAATGGTTTTTACTGGAAACTGTCCGGTCGCAGATTCTGCAGAGAGCATCACTGCATCAGTACCATCCAATACTGCGTTAGCAACATCGCTCACCTCGGCGCGCGTTGGTACGGGTGCATTGATCATCGACTCCATCATCTGGGTTGCTGTAATCGTGAACTTGTCTGCCTCTAAGGCCAAGCGAATCATGCGCTTTTGTAAGGCTGGTACCGCAGGGTTACCAACCTCAATCGCCAAATCACCGCGGGCTACCATAATGCCGTCACTCTCAGCAATAATNNGCCTTGCCCTTACCATGCTTGACACTGGCAGCATCGGCAAGCTTGCGGGCATAGGCCATGTCAGCGCCATCTTTAGGAAAGCTAATTGCTAAGAAATCAACGCCCATTGAGATAGCGGCGTCCATATCCTGAATATCTTTTTCTGTTAAGGCTGGGGCCGTTAAACCACCACCGGCTCGATTAATTCCTTTGTTATTCGATAAGGGGCCACCGGTCTCCACCTTGGTATAAATCTCGCCACCCACAACCTTATCGACTATCAAAACAATCAGCCCGTCATTCAGAAGTAAACGATCTCCTGACTTTACATCTTTAGGTAAATCTTTATAGTCCAAACCAACACGGTCTTGATTACCAAGTTCGCAGGCGATATCTAAAATAAATTGAGCGCCTTCTTTAAGAACAACCTTTCCATCGGCGAACTTACCCACCCGGATCTTTGGGCCTTGCAAGTCAGCCATGATGCCGACCTCTTTATCCACTTCTTTTGAAATTTGTCGCACCAGATCGTAACGCGCGCGGTGGTCAGCAACCGTACCATGCGAGAAATTCAGGCGCACCACATTGAGTCCCGCGCGGATCATGTCCCGCAAGACCTCGGGTTTCTCAGAAGCGGGTCCCAGAGTAGCAATAATTTTTGTTGCTCGTTGCATGATTAGTCCTTAGCGCGCTCAGCAAGCACGGCAAATGCAGGCAAGGTCTTACCCTCGAGGAATTCGAGGAAAGCGCCCCCACCAGTTGAAATGTAATCCACTTGATTCTCAATTCCATACTTCGCGATCGCTGCCAAAGTATCACCCCCACCCGCAATAGAAAAGGCTGGTGAATGGGCAATTGCAGCAGCAATCATTTTGGTACCACCGCCAAACTGATCAATCTCAAAAACTCCTAATGGGCCATTCCACACAATGGTTCCGGCATGGGCCAACATCATCGACAACTTTGCTGCTGTTTTGGGACCTACATCCAAAATCATGTCGTCTTGGGCCACTTCATCAACCGGCACTCGATTGGCACGCGCTAAAGGCGAAAGCTCATTAGCAACTACTACATCTTCAGGAATGGGGACGCGCGCGCCCCGCTTTTCCATCAAGGCAATAATTTCTTTTGCTTCATCGACTAAATCAGGCTCTGCCAAGGATTTGCCAATCGATAGGCCCTTAGCTAATAAAAAAGTATTTGCAATTCCACCGCCCACAATCAACTCATCAACCTTCTCGGCCAATGACTTCAAAATCGTTAACTTGGTAGAGACCTTGGAACCCGCCACAATAGCAACCAAGGGACGCTTTGGTTCTGCCAGGGCGCGACTTAGAGCGTCAAGCTCAGCAGCCATCAACGGGCCTGCACAAGCTACTTTGGCATAACGCGCTATGCCATAGGTCGTTGCCTCGGCACGATGTGCTGTTCCAAATGCATCATTAACNNCAGAGTGCGGCCATTTTCTTAGCTAGTTCATCGGTATTTTTTTTTTCACCTACATTGACACGACAATTTTCTAAAATAACAACATCGCCAACGGCAAGATCAAAGCCACCATCCACCCAATTACTGATTAGTGGCACTTTGCGATTGAGTAACTCAGCAATGCGATGAGCGATCGGCGCCAAACTGTCCTCGGGTTTAAAAGCCCCCTCACTAGGTCTTCCTAAATGAGATGTCACCATCACCGCGGCGCCACTATCCAAACACATCTGAATTGCAGGAATTGATGCGCGGATACGGGTATCTTCAGTAATATTGCCTGCCTCATCTTGCGGAACATTTAAATCAGCACGAATAAAAACACGTTTCCCTTTTAACTGGCCAGTAGCAGCAAGTTCATTTAAGCGTTTAACTTTGAGAAGCGGAGTAAGCATAAAACAGACTATTCATCTAGGAAGGTTGGAGTCCTCCATTTTAGATCCAGTGGCGTACCAGGCTAAATACTGCCATTCCGACCAATAAGGTCGGTAGCATCTGGCGGGTCCAAAAATACACCCCAAAAGCAGCAATACCGCCCCAAATATTGGGTAATTTCCAGTCCAACTGGCTAATCTCAAGGGCTCCAGGGGGTAATACAAGCTCCGGAGCCAAAATGCCCACAATCGCTGCCAGCGGTGCGTAGCGTATGGAACGTAGCACAAGCTCTGGAACCTTGACCCGATCGCCTAAAAATACGAAGAACGAGCGGGTTAATCCAGTAATGATGGCCATCCCTAGAATTAGGAAGGTGATTTCTAAAGAACTTAAAGGCTCTGGCCTCATTGCGCCCCCTTGGGAGATCGATCTGCAAGAATCCCCACCATAATTGCCGCAATAATGGCCAAAGTAAGGTTTAGCTTAAATGGCATGGAATACGCCAATACAGCGACGACCGCTGCAGCCCCTGCCGCCCAGCGAGCCGAGCGATGATCTAGCATCGGTACGATCACTGCAATTAAAGCTAGAGTACCGGCAAACTCCAATCCCCAACTGTCCGGAATCTGGCTGGCAAACAAAATACCGATAATTGAGCCTGTTTGCCAAATGGTCCAGTTACCACAAGCCAAGCCATACATAAAGTGGCTTCGGTAATAGCCGTCAGCCTTTCTCTCCTGAGCGTTTTGAACTTCAGTAAAGCGGTTTGTGAACATGAGATAGCCGAAGTCTGCCGTGAAATACCCCAAGATCACCCTTCTCCAGTAAGGCAAATGAGAAAAATGAGCCTGAACGCCAACACTAAAAATGATGAAGCGCAGATTAACGACGAAGGCAGTAATCAAAATCGTACCGATGGAGAATCCGCCAGCAATTAGGGGCAAGGCTGCCAATTGGGCAGTTCCTGCGAACACAAAGAGGCTCATTGCTAGGGCCTGCTCTGTGCTCAATGGGGATTTACCCATTGCCAGCCCAGTAACTAAGGCCCAACTAAAAATGGTCACTGCTGAGGTCGACATGGTTTTTAGTCCGTCTCGCCAAGCCCCTTGTTGCAAAGGGGTCCAGCCCCAGTAGGGTAACTTGGAAACGAATGGATTAAAACGCATAGGAGGCCCCCATTATAGAAACCCCCCGGTTCAGCAAGCCTGTTTCAAAGCCGTCCCCCGCCATTTCTCTGCTCTACAATAAGACTTTTAATGGCTTATGCCAGTTTTCTAGCGCTAGCCAGCCCGCCCACAACATAAAAGGTGCTAAAGATGTCGATGTCTGACCGTGATGGAGTTATTTGGTTTGATGGCAAGCTCGTCCCCTGGAGAGATGCCAATGTTCACGTACTAACCCATAGCCTGCACTACGGCATGGGCGTGTTTGAAGGAATCCGAGCATACAAAACGCAAGATGGTACCGCCATCTTTCGCCTCACAGAACACGTCAAGCGTCTTTTTAATGGTCTGAAAATTTTTCAGATGAAAATTCCTTACACCGAAGAACAGATTGCCCAAGCAATTACTCAGGTCGTGCGTGATAACAAATTAGCATCTTGCTATATTCGTCCGATTATTTTTATCGGCTCACAAAAGCTTGGCATCTCCCCGACGGGGAACTCAACTCACACAGCCATCGCCGCTTGGCAATGGGGCGCTTATTTGGGTGAAGACGGTCTCAATAAAGGGATTCGGGTCAAGACCTCTTCCTTCACCCGTCATTTTGTTAACTCCTCCTTGGTGAGAGCAAAAGCCTCAGGCTATTACATCAACTCCATTCTTGCTCATCAAGAAGTCGCTGCGAACGGTTACGATGAAGCATTGCTCTTAGACACCGAAGGCTATGTGTCTGAGGGTTCTGGTGAAAATATGTTCATGGTTCGTAATGGCATTGTCTTTACTCCAGACCTCGCATCCTGTCTTGACGGCATTACCCGTGATTCGATTATTCGGATTGCAAAAGATTTAGGCTTTGAGGTACGCGAGAAACGTATCACGCGAGATGAGGTGTATTCAGCGGATGAGGCTTTCTTCACCGGAACGGCTGCAGAGGTTACCCCAATTCGTGAGCTTGATGATCGCACCATTGGCGACGGTACGCGCGGTCCGATCACCAAACAAATCCAAGATGTATTCTTCGACACGGTATATGGCAGAAATGATCGCTACCGTGAGTGGTTAAGTCCTGTCTAGTTAAGATGAGCGAACTCAAGGAACTAAATGCGGTGATGATTCATGGCAATGATTTGCCACTCCATTGCCCTACCAAAGATACTCCTTCGTGGAACTATCACCCACGCGTCTTTCTAGATGTTTTAGAAACTGGCGAGGTACGCTGCCCATATTGCGGCACGATATACCGACTCATCCCTGGTACCGAGCCTCACGGCCATTAATAACAGCCCTCCATGGAGGGCTTTTTCTATGCAACGTACCCTCATCATTGCCCCTCAATGGATTGGTGATGCGGTTATGTCGCAGCCTTTACTCGCTGGTCTCAAACAAACAAATGCTTCACAAACGATTGATGTTCTTTGCACGCCTTGGGTTGCTCCTATCTATCGAGCTTGCAAGGAGATTACGAAGGTCATCGAGGTTGATTTTCAGCATGGCATTTTGCAATGGGATCTACGTCGCTCCATTGCTAAGCAAATTAAAGCGAACGCCTATAACAGAGCGTTTGTCCTACCCAATAGTTTTAAGTCTGCCTTAATTCCTTGGCTCGCTGGTATCCCAATTCGTATTGGCTATCGGGGCGAACTTCGCTTCGGCCTTATTAATCATGTTCTCGCTAACCCATCACGTCAGGCACGCACACCGATGGTGGAGCATTACGGCCAATTACTGAAGATTTCAGAAAACTCATCTCCATCCTTTGACCATACATCACAACCCAAACTTTCTATTAGCGATGAAGGTGTTCAGGAAGTGAAAGCGCGTATCGATGCATTGGGTACTAGAACTCTATATGTGTTTGCACCTGGAGCGGAATATGGTCCTGCAAAGCGCTGGCCAAGCTCACACTTTGCCGAGCTGGCGACAAAAATATTAGGTAAGGATACAGATGCCCAGATCGTTATTTTGGGGAGTAAAGCAGACCACTCGCTCGCCCAAGAAATCCAAGCCCATACCAAGCCTACAGAGCGGATCCATAATTGGTGTGGAGTGATTAGTCTTGAAGAAGCAATGGCAGTGATTGCACAATGTAAACAAATCATTAGCAACGACTCGGGGCTTATGCACATTGCTGCAGCTCTAGCGATTCCACAAATTGCAATCTTTGGGTCTAGTAATCCTAAGCATACGCCACCCCTATCCAAGCAAGCGAAGGTTGTTTGGCTTGGCTTAGCCTGCAGTCCTTGCTACCAACGAAACTGCCCCTTAGGGCATCTTGATTGTTTAACTAAAATTGAGGCTGAGCAGGTCTACACTATGCTGTAGCTTAACCAGCCAGAGATCCTTATGCCACGTTTTGCCAGACTTTTTCAGAACCCAGACGACGTTGTTGATGCGTGGCGCGAGACCTTGCGCCAAGCCGATGTGGAGGGGGCCTTAGCGCTCTGGCTGGATGATGATTCGATTACCTGTGTGCTACCTGA
>DENG01000080.1:1961-5083 GCA_002359975.1 Polynucleobacter sp. UBA2650 | reverse complement strand
GAAGCAGTCTATTTTGAGAACAATCAAATTGAAGCAGATTTCTTGATCAATATTACTTTGGTTCTAATGCAAGACGGTAAGGGCTGGCGAATTGCACATTTACATGCCAGCCGCTCACACGATGATGATTTTGAGTTTCCGAACGATCAACACGAACTGCACTAGCTCTTTCTTTTCTCGTTTTGTTCTTCGCGGTATTGATTCTGAAACGCTCGTAAGCGGGCATCAATCACTGAGCCTAAGTAAAAGTCGGTACCAGCAGCGGCACGTGCAATTTTTAACTGCTCAATAGCAGATGGCCAGGCACCCTCGGTAGCAAACTTTTCAGCAAGAGCGTAATGCCGTAGGCCAATCTTTTTATCTTGGTCATAAGCACTTGCTAATAACTCCCACCAAATTGTTTCATTGGGTTGAGCTTTTGTTTTAGCACGAAGAAGTGTGATCGCATCATTCGTTCGACCTAATTTGAGCTCTGCCTTAACCATAGCTACAACCGCAGAAAAAGAATATGGGTCGGCTTTAGCAGCATTTTGTGCAAACTGCAAAGCATCTTCTGCCTTTCCTCTCGCCAAGGCCAATTCTGAGGCAGTGTAATCAAAGGATAGGCTTTGACGCTGCACTGGTGATCCTGGTGCGAGTACATTCTGCGCTACAGCTCGCGCCTTTTGTAAAAAACCCTCCGCCTGTTCAAGACGGCCCTGTTTCTGGGCAACCAACGCTAAGCCATAAAAGCCCTCCATTTGCTTCTCAGGAGCAGCTTGCTTGGAATAACTCTCAAACACATTGCGTAGATCAAATAAACCACTTGAGCTACCGCTTTGCTCAACCCGCGCCCGCGCCTTAACTAAGTAAAACTCCAAGGTACTGGGAACCCGACTTTGCTGAATCGTGCGAGCACGATCTTGCATATCTGCAATTCGGTCGATCGTAAGTGGATGTGTACGTACATATGCAGGCACGCCGCTATCCATGATGCCGTAGAATTTTTGCAGGCGCTGAAAAAATGCTGGGGCACCATTTACATCATAACCACTGGCCTGAAGTATCTGAAAACCAATGCGATCGGATTCGCGTTCTGCATCGCGTGAGTATGCGAGTTGATTTTGAATCGCCAAGGCTTGACCCCCAGTAATTAATCCAGCAGCAGCACTTGGATTACTTGCGGCAGCCAATGCACCAAGAACAATACCTGCCAAGGCAATAATTGAATTTGTGCCCTGACGCTCTAGAGACCGAGCGATGTGGCGTTGTAAAACGTGTCCGATCTCATGCCCCATCACAGAAGCTACCTCAGAGTCGGTCTCTGCAGTAATTAACAAACCCGTATGAAAGCCAATAAACCCACCAGGTAATGCAAAGGCATTAATCGATGGATCTTTGATTGCAAAAACCTCATAGTCATACGCAGCACTCCCCTGAGCGTTGGCGCCGCCCAATTGCAATCGTTTGGCAGCTTGCATTAAGCGGCGCTCCATTTGATTAAGGTAGTCGTAGATTGGCCAATCATTTGAGAAATCCCGATCACGCCGAATCTCGCGCATGATTTGCTCGCCGATCTTACGCTCATCCAAAGGGCTGAGCGCATCGCCACCCGGATCACCCATATCAGGCAATATAAGTGTGGGTTGAGATTGCAGGGTATTACGGGTTGGTAAATTGGGGGAGCGGGCCTCAGGTGACTGGACGACGCGCCCCAAGTTTTGCTGAGCGGCTGAGTCTTGTTGAACGGAAACTCCGCTCTGTTGGGCAAAAGAGGGGGCACTCAAGATCAAACTTAAGTAAAGTGCCAAAATACGTCTCAATTGCATACCCATCCCTATATGGTAAAACCTATCCTATGAACAAACTGACACACTTTGATTCCAGTGGCCAAGCCCATATGGTCGATGTTGGCGATAAGGCCTCCACCCACCGAATAGCCATTGCTAGTGGTTGTATTCAAATGCATGCTACCACCTATGAATTGATTCAGGCGGGAGGTCATAAAAAGGGGGATGTCCTTGGAATTGCTCGCATCGCAGGCATCCAAGCAGCCAAGAAGACCTCCGATTTGATCCCCCTGTGCCACCCTCTTGCCCTAACGCATGTCAGCGTGGAATTTGAGTCCATGCCTACAACCAACACCATTCGATGCACAGTGAGGGCAGAAACAACTGGGCAGACCGGCGTAGAAATGGAAGCCCTCACAGCAGTCCAAGTTGCTCTCCTCACAATCTACGATATGTGCAAAGCAGTCGACCGTGGCATGGTCATGAGTGATATCAAATTACTGGAGAAGAGTGGTGGTAAATCTGGGGAGTGGAAGGCGAGTTAATTAAAAGCTCGCCATCGCTACCTTATTTACCAGTCCTGCATTCTGCAGGAAGCAATTTTGCTGGAAGACTGGTTTGCTCCGAACGACACGACCAACCCCCAGACCAGCTTGCAACACCACTTTGTGATAAGTCTATTGCCCGTGGAGATGCAACATCCGGTTCATTAGTGGGGATCAATATCAAACTATTTTTACCATCTGGGGCAACAGTAGTTTGGTAATCAATAGCAATTGCCCCGTTCGCAAGGATCTCAATCTCTTTGACACTGCGTGTTGCCGTAAATGAGAAGGCCTCTTGAGTCGCGCGATCCATCGGTGAAGGGCCTTTAGTCGCGTAGGCTTAGGTTACTGCTAATTTGGCACTAGAAGCTAAATTTAAGCCCTCAACCACTCTGCCACGGGCTATGTAATCCTGATACTGAGGCACTGCAACCGCAACCAAGATACCAATGATGGCAACGACCACCATCACCTCAATTAAAGTAAAACCTTTTTGATTTACATCTTTATTATTTTTAAGCATAAAAATCCCCTCCTTAATGAGCCTCCATCATCGGATAAAAACTCATTGCAGAGGGGTAGTTTGTTGTAATTAGTATCTGATTTTGTTGTCAGTCAATTAAGTGCTAGCTTTTTTACTATTGCGCTTCACTAACTCACCAACAGCCATCACTCCAATCGCACCAGCAATACCAGCAATGGTCGCGTAATCCGCCAAGCCTTCACCAAATTGCTTAATAAGCGCAGGATCGGTCATCATCATGCCACCCGCAATCCAACCCAAGAGACCCGCACCAGCAGTCACAAT
>DENG01000080.1:0-1895 GCA_002359975.1 Polynucleobacter sp. UBA2650 | reverse complement strand
ATCAACTTGACCCGCTGCACCTGCAATTGCAAGTACGTTGTCTAGACTCATTACGATATCCGCAATGATGATAGTTTTAATAGCAGCAAAGAGTTTGTCTGGTGCATCAAGATTGTGCTCTTCCTCATCATGCTGCACCATGAGTTTGTAGCCAATCCATAACAGTAATGCGCCACCAACTAATTTCAAGAATGGTATTTGTAATAAAGTGACTGCAAAAGCAACTAGGATGACGCGTAAGATAATCGCGCCAGCTGTTCCCCAAATAATGCCCTTCTTTCTTTGATTGGGATGCAAGTTGCGGCAGGCTAGCGCAATCACCACGGCATTATCGCCACCCAAAAGAAGATCAATGATGATGATTTGGATCACCACAGACCAGTCAATCATTGTAAAAAAATCCATGTCTTCCTCTATTTGTTATTGATATTGACCCAAAACACTTTTATATAGAACAATGCCTGCCATTAAAACTGAATTCTTAAATTAAATCATTGCTTTAAGTAAACTCGCCATCTCAGAGGGGTTTTTAGTGACCTTAAATCCACACTCCTCCATGACCGCTAGTTTTGCGTCTGCCGTATCAGCGCCACCTGAGATCAAAGCCCCTGCATGGCCCATACGCTTTCCTGGAGGTGCGGTTACCCCTGCAATAAAGCCTACGATGGGTTTTTTCATATTAGCCTTGCACCAGCGTGCGGCTTCGACCTCATCGGGTCCGCCAATCTCACCAATCATGATGACCGCATCTGTATCAGGGTCATCATTAAACATTCTCATTACGTCAATGTGCTTAAGACCATTGATGGGATCACCACCAATACCTACAGCGGTTGATTGACCCAAACCAATTGCAGAAAGTTGGCCTACGGCTTCATAGGTCAAGGTGCCTGAGCGACTGACAACGCCAATGCGGCCTTTACGATGAATATGGCCTGGCATGATCCCAATCTTAATTTCATCGGGGGTAATAAGTCCTGGGCAGTTTGGGCCCAGTAATAAAGTCTTCTTGCCACCCTTGGCTTCCTTTTGCTGCATCTTATTACGCACTTCCAACATATCGCGAACAGGAATACCCTCGGTAATACAAATCACAAAATCTAAGTCGGCTTCAACTGCTTCCCAAATTGCTGCGGCAGCTCCTGGGGGTGGTACGTAGATAACGGATACCGTTGCACCTGTTTCTTTAGCAGCTTCTTTTACTGTGCCAAAAATTGGGATTCCAAAAACAGACTCGCCTGCTTTTTTGGGATTAACGCCAGCAACAAAACAATTTTTGCCATTCGCATACTCTTGGCATTTCTCAGTGTGGAACTGTCCGGTCTTCCCCGTAATACCTTGGGTAATTACTTTCGTATTTTTATTAATCAAGATCGACATAATGTATTCCTCTAATTGGGTGTGATGGCTTATTTACCTTGGGTTGCAGCAACTACTTTTGTAGCTGCTTCGGCCATAGAGTCGGCGCTGATGATTGGCAATCCAGAGTCCGCCAAAATCTTTTTGCCTAACTCCTCATTAGTTCCCTTCATTCGCACGACCAAAGGTACCGATAGGTTTACTGCTTTACATGCAGTCACTACACCTTCTGCAATCACATCACAACGCATAATGCCGCCAAAGATGTTTACGAGGATAGCCTTGACGCTCTTATTTTTGAGCATGATCTTAAATGCCTCGGTTACCTTCTCCGCAGTAGCACCGCCACCAACATCTAAGAAATTTGCAGGCTGACCACCAAACAATTTAATGGTATCCATTGTTGCCATTGCTAATCCAGCACCATTGACTAAGCAACCAATATTGCCATCTAAGGAGATGTAAGCTAGATCAAATTTTGATGCCTCAATCTCCGCAGGATCTTCCTCGTCTTCATCACGGTAGGCAACGATCTC
>DENG01000105.1 GCA_002359975.1 Polynucleobacter sp. UBA2650 | reverse complement strand
GTTTGGTCGCACAGGATGTCTACTTGGCCGCCCAACAGATCTGTTAAAGCAGGACCAGTGCCTTTATAAGGAACGGTTGTTACACGCACACCCAGTTTGCTTTGGAAAATCAAGCCGCACAACTGAGATACTGCACCAGGGCCAGCATTAGCCATGGTTACTTTATCTTTGTTGGTCTTGATATAGGCTTCAAGTTCTTTAAAGTTGTTGGGTGGTAAATTTTTACGACCCAATAGAACCATTGGTACATCTGCCACTTGACCAATGTATTCAAAGTCCTTCATTGGGTCATAGGGAAGTTTGTCATAGAGAGCCTGCGCCGTTGCCATGCCCATGTGATGGATATAGATGGTGTAGCCATCCGGTTTTGATTTCGCTACTTTTGCTGATGCAATAGTTCCACCAGCACCGGCTACGTTCTCAACAACAACTGTTTGACCAAGGCTTTTGCCCATTGGTACTGCAATTAAGCGAGCAATCGTATCCGTTGGTCCGCCTGCAGCAAATGGAACAACCAGGGTAATAGGTTTGTCTGGATATTTTTGCGCATTCGCTGCGCCAGCTATCACAAGGCCTGTACCAAGGACGGCAGCAAGCAATGTGTTTAAGGATTTTTTCAGGTTCATTCAAAGTCTCCAAAAGGGGTAAAACGAGGCTTATTTTGCCATGTTTTTAAAGGAATTAGCTTAGGGATTACCAGCTAATACCAAGATTCTGCGGGCAAGCATCACCACGGGACGATCAACCATTTTTCCATCCACTTTGACAGCCTGTCCTTTGGATGCTTTATCTGCAGAAATAACCCGCTTTGCCCAGTCAAGCTCCTCGGGGCTTGGAGTAAAAGCCCTCTTCACTATTGGGATTTGTTTTGGATGAATGCATAGCTTTGCCCCAAAACCAAAACGCTTCGCCTTTTGTGCATGTGCAAAAATTCGTGCTTCATCATCAGTAGAGGGTGTAACCCCATCAATTGGAGGGGCAATTTGTGCCAACTTAGAGGCCAGCACCAGCATGAAGCGCGCCGTATCAATTTCAGTTTCATTTTCATCACAACTCATACCCATCTCAACTTGCATGTCGAGATTTCCGAGAGCAAGGCGTAAAACTTGTTCTGCGCTGGCGATTTCATTGAGATGATGCAGGCCGAGGGGTGTCTCGATCATGGGGATGAACGCAGTATTTTCGAGTTCTTCAGCAGCCCCATTAATTTGATCGTGCGATTCTGTTTTTGGAATCATTAAGTACTGAACCTGTAATTCTTTAGCAAGCACAAGATCAGCAGCATAAAAGGGGGTGCCTGGAGCATTGCAACGAATGATCATCCGCTGTTTTTGTTCTACAGAAATCGATGACCATGCATTTTTGAGGAGCTCACGTGCTTTTGCTTTGTCATCTAAACCAACCGCATCTTCAAGGTCAATGATTACTCCATCAGCTCCACTCGCCAGAGCTTTGCCATAGCGCTCGGGTTGGGTAGCTGGCACAAACAAAAAACTACATGCATCGCTTAAGGGGGAGTGGGGTAAGTTCATAAGGATGCTCCTGCTTGGGGGAAGATGAACGGAATGATTTTGGCCTCACAGATATTAAATAGTAGTGTGATGGCATCTTTCATTTCAATTTCGGTAGCGCCCCGACTAAATGCGGCAAGCCGTAATGCTTTTTCTTGGATCTCTTCGCGACTTAGAGTATTTCCTGGATCTCCTTTGGGTTCGTCTATACGACCGTCAAGCGTCTTGCCGTTCTTGAGGTGAACTTTGACCTTACCAATCCAGCGCTGTGGGTAGGCCTGATCCACTTCCGTATCGAGAGTCATGGTCACGCGATCGCGTAGGGCACAAATTTCTGAATCGTGAAAGTGGTCAGCAAATTCTTGAAGACCAGCAAAGTGATACTTGCAGACAAGGGCGAGTACGGTACCCATCGAGAACTTCGATTGATGCAAGGTGCTCGGTTTGCTGGCGGGACCTAGTACATCGATAGCACCCTGATGCACGAAGGTCTCAATGCGCTCAATCTCCTGTAGCAGAACACTATTTTTCTGCAAAACTTGTAAGAGTGCATCGGCAGCAGGGTGGGTGTGACGACAGGAGGCGTGGTATTTAAATGAAGTCTCTGCAATACACCAACGTGATCCTAGACGATCAATTAACTTTTCTGGGTTAGCATCGCTTGACATGCCTGCAGCTAAACCTTGTGCCCCCTCCAGTATTTTTTTAGCGCCCGTGAATCCCGCCTTCGCTAGATAGGCCGACATGAATCCAGTAGCGCTAGCATGTGCTGTGTGCAATTGTTTTGAGTCAGCCGCGTCGCGTAAGAACTCCCAAAGCCCTGCAGATTGTGTTCCTGCAGAACCGAAGGCGTGTAGCATCTGCTCGGGGTTTAAGTTCAGCAGACGCCCAACGGTAGCCGCCGCTGCCAAGGTACCCGCAGTACCCGTTGTATGAAAGATTTTGTAGTGCGAGCGCCCCAGAAATTCTCCAACCCGAATACCCACCTCGTACCCAACAACGGCGGCAGTTATAAGCTCTTCACCGCTGAGTTGTTTGGCTTGTGCGCAGGCTAGAGCTGCAGGGAACACTATTGTTCCTGGATGGAAAACGGAGCCGTTATGAACGTCATCTTGCTCAACCACATGAGATGCTGCCGCATTGGCTAAACATGCCAAGAATGGACTGGAACTTGTTCGTGTTACTAGGATTTCAGCAGAGCCTGCCAAAGCAGTTTGCTGGTGTGGACCCATCGACTGTGCAAATTGCGCCATGATCTCCACAGGCGTTGCACCTTTACCGCCAATTGCCGATGCAAACCAATCAACAAACAAATCTTCAGTACGAGCAATGACTGAGTGCGGAATGTCATCGAGCTTGAGTTCTGCAGCAAATTGGGCAAGTTCTGCGGAGTAATGAGTGCTCATTGAATTTAGACCAGCTCTGCTTTGGCTTGCATGGTTAACCAACCCTCATGATCTTGTGCCCAAACCGAAAGAGTTTTGCCGCTAGGATCTGCAGCAAGATCTGGGCTGGCGTTTACCTGCATGGAATGAATATCAAAGGTCGGTCGAACGGCTCGGAACTCAAACCGCTTTAATTTCTTCCCAGGGTTGCTCTGCCGCACAAGATCCACTAATAAAGTAGCAATGAGAGGACCATGCACGATCAAACCGGGATAGCCTTCTTCTTGGGTCACATAACTGCGATCGTAATGAATGCGATGCCCATTAAACGTTAAGGCTGAATACCGAAATAACAATACTGGATCGGGGTGGATGATCTTGCTCCACTTGGCATCACTTGGAGCTGGAGTTGGATCAGGAGCCTTTTCATCGGGAGAGGGTGCGGCCCGATACACAATGTCATGCTCTTCAGTGAGTGCGAGGCCTTTGGAATTATGAATTTGATGTTCTACTAATACAAACAGTAGATCACCACTTCGTCCTGATTTATGGGTCACTGATTTAATGGTTGAGACACGCTCGATGGCATCGCCAATAACAAGATCCTGTTCCCAGCGAAGTCGACCGCCTGCCCACATTCTTCGTGGTAGTGGAATGGGGGGTAGAAAGCCACCGCGTTTGGGGTGGCCATCGGGTCCAATTTCAGACTGTTTGGCATGGGGCAAGAAATACAACCAATGCCATAACTCGGGAAGAAACACTCCATTAATGGGATCTGGATCCTTACGGTCGAGGGTGGCTGATAAGGCGCGGTAGGGGGCGATAGTGACCGTGTCTTGATATCGCTCGGTTTTACCAATCCATTCTTGGAGATGGGCTAGTGTCGGTGGGTCGATTCTCATACTCTCATTATGCCAATCCTGGCAGCGCTACCATCCAAAGCAAACTATTGGAATATAAGTCCGCTGGGTGCAAAAAGAAGTCCTGCTAAAGCAGCTAGGGCTAGGGTTCGGATGACTCCCCACTGATATCGAATCATTAGCAAGAGGGCAACTCCGCAAATCAACAGTGATATCCAAGAAATCCCCGCAGAGAGGCCGCTAGGAAAAAACACATGGTACGCAAAGAAAACCCCTAGATT
>DENG01000114.1:3809-4515 GCA_002359975.1 Polynucleobacter sp. UBA2650 | reverse complement strand
GGTTCTTATGACGGCTTTGTTGTCTGGCCTAGGTTTACTCCCCGCAGCCTTATCGCACGCGATTGGATCGGAGGCTCAACGACCCTTAGCACTAGTCATTGTGGGCGGTATGATCACCGCAACGATTCTGACCCTGTTTGTCTTACCGGTCTTTTATGCATGGTTACGGTCTCGTAAAGGAGGTAATCTCTATACTGTATAGATTCAAGTGATAAAGTATAGAAATTGACTATTAAGGACTTACTGATTATTGGTGACGGTTTTTCAGCCGCTGTCGCCTTGGTTCATCTGCTACGTCAAGGGATTGATTCACAATCCATTTCGATTCTTGGTAAACGTACTCTAGGGCGGGGTAATGCGTATGACTGCGTCAGTCCTGCATTTCGGCTCAATGTGCGTGAGGATCTCCCAATCATCTTCTCCGAGGATCCATTGCATTTTGCGAGATGGGCTAAAGAGCACATTAATGACCCCCAAGCCAAAACAAGCGCCGGTTATTTTTATCGACGCAGCGATTTTGGGGTATACATGAGTGAATTGGTTCATCATCAACTTAGTGGTAAAACCATCAATCAGATTCAAGGCGAGGCACAGCGCATCACTGGATCTGATGGCCAGTGGAGAGTGGAACTCAAGACTGGTGAACGTATCGATGCAAAAGCAATTATTTTGGCAACTGGTAATGCTACCCCGACCTGGCCCTGCA
>DENG01000114.1:1716-3784 GCA_002359975.1 Polynucleobacter sp. UBA2650 | reverse complement strand
GGCGGGTTGACGGCGCTTGATGCCATCAATGGTTTAGTGGAACAGGGTCATCAAGGCAAAGTCTTCGTGATTTCTCCTCGAGCCATTTTTCCGCCTTCCCAGGCACCATGGACTCGAACTAAGGAACCAGAATGGCCAAATCCGATGAATCCAGCCCGATTGGTGCGCTTTATGCGCCACTATCTCCCCAATACCCCAAGCGATCAATCGGAATGGCAATGCGCGTGGGAGGAGTTACGACCCGATCTCAATCGTATTTGGCAGGGGTTTAATCCGCACCAACGTCGTATTTTGATAAAACGCTTTGGATGGCTTTGGAATCTCTATCGATTCCGGGCTTCACCACAAACTATTGCGGCATATCATCAATTGCGTGATCTGCAACAAATCGAGTTTCGCTGTGGTCGTGCCAATCAAATTGCGGTGCGGGATGGAGCGATTCATGTAACCCTAAGTCAGGGTGAGGTAGTCAGTGGTCAACACCTAATTAATTGCACCGGTGTGGCACGTGATCCACTGCTTGATCAAATGACGCATACTATTGCTAATCCTGATGCACTTAAACGTTCGATCGCAATCGATTCACAGCTTGCCGTTTTTGATCAAAACTGCAGAGCCTATCAAAGCCTTTGGATGATTGGGCCAGCGACCATGGGAAGCTTAGGGGACGTGATTGCGGCAAGTGCGATTGCTAAACAAGCTGAGCAGCTCGCGAAATTAATCTGATTAAACTGGATGGTAAATAACCATCTAATATTTGATCATGAATCAACTTACAAAGTTTATCCAGGAAAGACTCATCCTAGCAGCTGCTTTAATACTGCTTCATGGCTGTGCTGCTGTGTTTACCGATGCATCAGATGCTAACCATGTCACGTTTTTGAATAGTGCAGATGAGTCACTTTCGCAGCTTACCGATAAAGCGAATGCATACTGCCAACAGTACGGCAAGCGTGCCGTGTATCGCAAGGGCGATAATTTGCTAGTGGATGTATTCGATTGCCGTTAAGACCGCTCTAATTTCTTTGACTTAAAAATAACTCGGGACCTAGTCTGTATTTTCAGTTTTTAGAAAGCTTCTTTTTCAGCTTCTAAATAGGCAAGGCTTGTGTATTTACCAATATTGCCGTCAAAGCCTTGCATCGTTTTGGCTCGTTTGCTAACCCTTGGGTCCTTGAGGACCAATGATTTGGCGACGCTTAGATCTTGACCATCTTTTACGGCTTTGACGCAGGTATCGTAAATGCCTGCTAAGAACTCACCATATTCATTGAGGAGGTGTTTGCTCGGCTCCCCATGACCCGGGACCCAAAGTTGATCCCCCTCAGTGGCTTGTAAATTCTTATAGGCCTTAAATGTGCCCACATACGATCCATCATCAATATTGGCGATGCGATTACCCATGGCGATATCACCTACATAGGTCATCTTATCTTCGATAACCTGCATAGAGATATCACCGGGTGTATGAGCGACACCATGATGATGGACCTTGATCCTGACATCACCATAATGAAATACATTGCCATGATTGGCTGCATGCGTTGGGGCGATCACTTTTGTACCGGCAGTAGCTTGGTTGGTCCAGCGTTCCATCAGATTACGCCAGGCATTACCTTCGATCCCCTTGATTTGAGCGATGGAATAGGGGTGGGCGTAAATGGGTACATCTTTACCATACGCCTCAACAAATGCTTGATTGCCCAAGAAATGGTCGCCGTGATAGTGGGAGTTAAAGATCGCAATCACTGGTTTATTGGTAACCCGCTTGATCATCCGTACTGCCATCTCACCAATTTGCACAGAGGCACCCGTATCCAAGAGAATGACACCTTTGCTACTCACTACAAAGGTAATGTTAGCCATCATCCCTTGGTTCTCAGGAGTTGGAAAACCATCAGGGGAGTAAATGAGCCAAACATGCGGACCAATTTGCTTCGCCGGAATATCTTTAACGGGAGGGCCCTTTAAAAAATCATCTGCAGCTCGCGCAAAATGCATCATTTGTGGGGTAAGAGCAATAGCACTTCCCCCCGCAACCCATTTCAATACCTGACGACGCTCGTTT
>DENG01000114.1:0-1674 GCA_002359975.1 Polynucleobacter sp. UBA2650 | reverse complement strand
TCTAAGACCCTAAGGCCCATTTGGCGATTAGGGCGTAGAGCGGGATGCCAATAATGATATTGAGAGGGAAAGTAATGCCGAGCGACATTCCCATATACAGAGCAGGACTGACCTCCGGTAGGGCATGACGCAGTACAGCAGGTACCGCAATATAAGAAGCGCTAGCAGCAAGTACCATGAGTAGGATCGTATTGCCGAGCTCAACCTGAAAGAGAAGGCAAAGACTGAGTGCGAGTAAGGAGTGGCACAAGGGTGCAATGAATGCATATAAAAAGAGTACGCGCGGCTTCCCTTTTAAGTCTGCAAAACTCTTTGCACTCATTAAGCCCATATCAAGTAAGAAGAAGGCCAACATTCCTTTAAAGAGATCAACCGAGAACGGCGCCATCACCTTTTGACCATCAGGCCCCGATAAAATTCCAATGAGCATGGCGCCCAAAAGAAGAAGCTGCGCACCATCCGTAAAGGACTCATGTAATAACTTACCGACTTTAAGAGACTGCTTCGTTTGTGATACCGAAGACTTGGCACGATTGGCTAAAAAGATTGCCAAGATAATGGCAGGCGATTCCATTAATGCCATGGCAGCTGCCATATGACCGCCATACTCGATTTGCACATGATTTAAATACTGCGTGGCGGTAATAAAGGTAACCGCACTCACTGAACCATAGGTAGCTGCAATCGCAGCAGAGTCCAGCGCACTTAGTTTAGTTTTTAGAAAGAAGTAGCTCACCAGCGGCACAACGCACGCCAAGAAGATGGCAATGCCTAAGCTAGTAGTAATTGCTAAGGTCAACCCAGATTGGTGCAGAGCAAACCCACCTTTTAGGCCCAAGGCCATTAAAAGGTAAAGGGATAGAAAGCGTGTAATAGGTTGGGGGATCTCTAGATTGGATTTCACCAATCCTGCAAATACACCAAAGATAAAAAATAGGATGGCTGGGTCAATAATGGTGCTCATAAGCGCATTTTCTCATTTTTAGCCTTAGTCAAATTGAATCTCATCAAGCTCTAACGATCAGGGAATAGAACGTTGTTGGATCACCTGACCCTGTTTGTTCACCTTCACCAAGAGCATTTGTCCTGAGCCGACCGAGACACCAGTCAAGGCGCGGATATTAACCTGATGACTAACCAAGATCAACGGGGCCTTATTGCTGCTTGATAATTGTTTTTGTATAAAAGCCTCAAGCTCTCTTGTTTGTTTATCCCCCCGACTCATTTCTTCGAAGAAAGATCCTAACGAAGACTCAGGAACAGCCTTCCCTTTATTAAGGAGGGTAGCCGTATCCATACAGCGACACCAAGGACTACTAAAGACCCGGGCTTCTTTAATTCCTTGGGCTGCAAGCCACTGACCAATCTCTGATGCTTGTTTGCGCCCGTAATCACCGAGATTACGTTGGCTAGAGCAATCATTGAGACGATAACCTTGCGGGTCACTAAATCCTGGGGCATCAGCGTGGCGCATGATGATGAGGCTAGAGCCAGAACGCAGATCCTCCACCAAGTTTGCATTAGCCGTTCCAGAAATAAATAGCGTCAGGATAAAAAGTAAGCGAAGCATTATTCGGAGATTACTTTGCCAGGGTTTAGGATGTTGTTAGGATCGAGAGCATGTTTCAGACTACGCATCAGTTGAAGGGCCACAGAGCCTCGATGAGCCTCTAA
>DENG01000040.1 GCA_002359975.1 Polynucleobacter sp. UBA2650 | reverse complement strand
ACCTTTAGAGAAAGAGTGGTACTGTTGGTACTGAGCGTTTAGCTGATAAAAAGTTAAATTACCAAGGGGTGTTCCCACCTCACCTGATAACCGCTGTAAGGAACCTTTGGAAGGAATCAAAGCACTATCTCGGCCATCGCGCGCCCATCCAATCGTAGCGGGAATATTGTAGGTTTGAACTCGGCCACCAGGGGGAGTTCTAACTCCCCAGGCATTTGCATAGTTTTGGTAGGGTTGCGGGGTATTTTGAGTAACGTTGATATCAAATAACTCAAAGCCACTCCCAAAGAAGACTCGGTCAACTTCCGTATAGGGGACTCCAAACTTTAGATTGGTACCGACTGATTTAATTTGATATTCAGAATCGCCTACGTAATACAGGGGCTTACTCGAACGATAGAACAAATCGGTATAGCGACTAATGCCATTCTCTGTAAAGTATGGGTCGTATTGAGAAAGGGCTAAGGACTGGTTAATTTTACCCAGTGCGAAATTTAAGCCAATACTAGTACCTGTTCCAAAGGCATTCTCTTGATTAATACCTGCGGACAGGATTAACTTCTCAGTGGATGAGAATCCAGCACCAATCGAGATCGCCCCTGTAGGCTTCTCCTCTACCTTCACATTAACGTCAACCTGATCTGGAGAGCCTGGGACATCGGCCGTGGTGATTTCACTATCCTTAACATAGCCTGTACGGTTAATGCGCTCTTTCGATAAGCGAATTTTTTCGCTATCAAACCAAGAGCTCTCAAACTGACGCATCTCCCGCCGAATAACTAAATCACGTGTTTTGGCATTCCCCGTAATCTCAACCTTGCGAACATAAACACGCCGTCCGGCATCTACCACCAAGGTGATATCAACCTCATTGAGATCTCGACGGATATCAGGCTGAGGATTAATCACTGCAAAAGCGTATCCATAAGAGCCTAATTTCTCAGCAATCGCTTTGGTGCTTTCGGCTAACTTGGCAGATGAAAAGGTCTCACCCGGTTTAACGGTAAGAAGAGACCGAAACTCCTTCTCCTTGCCCAGTAACTCGCCAGCCAAACTAATGTTCTTAACAGTAAATTTATTGCCCTCACGAATACTCACAGTGAGATAAATATCTTTTTTGTCTGGTGTAATCGAAACCTGGGTCGACTCAATCACAAACTCGAGATACCCGCGATTTAAATAATAGGAACGTATTGTTTCTAGATCAGCGGTCAGTTTTTGCTTGGAGTACAAATTATCTTTTGAATACCAAGATAACCATCCCCCCGTTTGTAATTGCATCTCGCTACGCAAAGTGCTCTCACTGAAAGCCTTGTTACCAATAAAATTAATTTCTTTGATCTTGGCAGTTGGGCCTTCATCAATATTGAAAAAGATAGCAACCTGATTGCGCGCCCCAGGCGTAACCGTGGTTACAACCTCGGCAGCAAAAAGCCCCTTGCTCACATACTGACGCTTTAACTCTTGCTCTGCTTTATCAATCAGGGCTTTGTCATAAAAACGAGCATCAGCAACACCAACGGTACGCAGGGACTTACGAACAACCTCTGAGTCAAATTCTTTCATCCCCGTGAACTCAATTCGCGAGATGGTTGGACGTTCTTCCACAATCACAATTAAGACATCACCTTGAGCCTGAATCTGAACATCCCGAAAGAAGCCAGTGGCATATAAAGCCTTGATAGAATCTGCTGCCTTCTCGCTCGTAAAGCGCTCACCCACTTGAACAGGTAGATAACTAAACACTGTTCCAGGCTCCACGCGCTGCAAACCCTCCACCCGAATATCTTTAACCACAAATGGCTCTGCAGCATGCACAGACTTTACTGGGATACCAAGCATTAAAACCAGAGATGCAATCACATAAATCGATTGCTTAAGAATTGCTAAGAGAGGGGTTTTAGAACGTGGCATTAGGACGGAAAAAATCGTTGTAGGTCATTAAATACAGCAAAAATAGTTAAGGCAATGATCAATATAAAGCCAAATTTTTGAAAGATCTCTTGAAGCTCAATCGACAAGCGTTTTCCAGAGACCAACTCCCATGCATCATACAGGAGCTGACCGCCATCGAGCATGGGTAAAGGCACTAAGTTTAATAAGCCAATACTGATGCTCAAAAGTGCCAAAAAGGATAAGAACGACTGCCAACCAAACTGGGCTGACTTGCCAGCCATATCCGCAATACTAATGGGGCCGCTCAATTGCTTTAGAGAGGTCGATCCAGTAATGAGCCCTGTCATCATGCGGGTTGATACTTTCGTGATTAACCATACTCGCTCTCCTGCATAAATCAAAGCATCAAGGGGGTCTAGTTGAAGCTCGAACCAAGTGGATTCTCCTTTGTCATCTTTGCCCGGCATCGGTAAGATCCCTAAGCGTGCAAATGGGTCTGAATCTGGTGTCAGCCGAGGCAAGTTCTCAGCCCTAAACTGAACCACATGGCTCTCGCCGTCCTCTGATTCCAGCTCTAATGAAAAGCCCTCTTCTGCGGTAATGGCATCCAATAATCTCCAACGCAAATCATTCCAACTCACTATTCGTACAAACTCACTATCGGAGTCTAACTTCATAGCAAGAATCTCATCACCAGCCTCCATATCTAATTGGGCGGCCAAGGTTTGTGCGGCAGGAGCTTTAATCTGAGCAGGCAGTTGCTGTACACCGTTGATGTAAATAAATGCCAATAGGAGAATGGCTAGCAAAAAATTAGCCAACGGTCCGGCAGCAACAATAAAAGAGCGCCGCCATAAAGGTTGGGTATCAAATGCACAAGGCCTATCTTCATCACTGATGATTTGCTCAGTGTCGCGCCCGTCGAGTAATTTGACGTAACCGCCTAATGGAATGGCTGCAATAACCCACTCTGTTTGCGATTTCGACCGAAAGCTTAAAAGGGGTTTTCCAAAGCCCACTGCAAAACGTAAAACTTTTACACCGCACAAACGTGCTGCCGCGTAGTGACCAAACTCATGAAAACTCACCAAGATACCGATGGTGACCAAAAAATAAAGAAGGGTTGAGAGGACTTCCACGAACTAGGCCTGTATCAAATAAGTAGTGGCGACTTCTCGAGCCTTACGATCAGACTCTAGTACATCCTCGATCGATTGGGCCTGTTTGCTCTCTAGGTGATTAAGTGTTGCCTCAACCACTTGCGCAATTCGGAGATAAGGTAACTTGCCACTCAGAAATGCTGCCACTGCGATTTCATTAGCGGCATTTAGGATTGTTGGGCTTGTGCCGCCCTGCTTTGCAGCTGCAAAAGCGAGTGCAAGACAGGGAAAGCGCTTTAGCTCAGGCTCCGTAAAATGCAAACCCGATAACTGGGTTAGATTAAGTGGTGCGACTCCCGCATGAATTCGGTTGGGCCATGCTAGACCAAATGCAATGGGGGTTCTCATATCAGGCTGGCCTAATTGAGCCATCACCGAACCATCGCGGTAGCGCACCATCGAATGCACCACGCTCTCCGGATGAATCAATACCTTTATTTTCTCCAAGGGAAGATCAAATAACCAATGGGCCTCGATCACCTCTAAGCCTTTGTTCATCATAGTCGCTGAGTCTACTGAAATCTTTCGCCCCATGACCCAATTTGGATGTGCGCAGGCTTGATCTGGGGTAATTGAAGCGAGATCCTCTAGAGGGGTGTTTCTAAACGGCCCGCCTGAGGCAGTCAACCAGATCTCCTCAACCCCCAGCAGCTCTTTCATGCTAGGCGTGTGCTTTGCACTCATAAATTGAGGGGGAAGACATTGAAAAATAGCATTGTGCTCGCTATCTATGGGCAATAACTCAGCGCCACCCTCACGTACAGCATTCATAAATAGGTCGCCCGACATGACCAAGGCTTCTTTATTGGCGAGTAATACGCGCTTTCCTAATTGTGCCGCTCTTAAAGTGGGTAACAGTCCTGCTGCGCCGACAATGGCTGCCATGACCGTATCGCAATCACTATCTTCTACTGCGGTAATCAATCCCTCTTGTCCATACAAGACCTGGGTAGCAGAGCCCTTCCCTTGCAAAAGGGTAGAAAGGGATTGCGCATCTTCTGCAGAACTCAATACCGCAATGGCCGGCTTAAACTCCAAACACTGTTGCGCCAATCGTTCGATTTGTTGGCCAGCGGTTAATGCCACAACCTTAAATTGCTCTGGGTGAGCTCGCACCACATCTAATGTGCTCATCCCGATCGAACCAGTCGATCCCAAAATACATAAATGGCGGGTCTGTAGAGAATTGGTCATAGCAAGGTCAGGATAGCAAGATTTATGCTCTTACCATTATGGAGAATAAAGTGGCCAAAGGCATTACAGGCAATAAGGCATCCACTCGATCTAAAAACCCACCATGGCCTGGTAATAGATGACTACTATCTTTAACTTTTGCCAATCGCTTTAATTGCGATTCAAAGAGATCTCCAAGAACACTAAACAGAACCAATATCGCGGTCATAAAAAGCATTGCCCCCCAACCCCATTTGGCCTGCCAAGTACCAAAAAGGGTCTCACTGGGAGGGAAATACATACAACATAGAATCGCATAGATTAGGCAGAGTGCAAGGCCGCCTAGCGCCCCCTCTATGGACTTACCAGGACTAATTTGACTCGCCAGTTTGTTCTTGCCAATGGCGCGCCCCACAAAGTAAGCCCCGATATCTGCAAGCCAAACCAAAATCATGGCGCTGAGCAGCCAAACTAAACCGATTTCTCTTAAGACATCGAGCGATAGCCATGCAGCAGGCAAAATAATGAAGCCGAGAACGCTAAATACAAGGCGCCAGCGCAATAAGGATAGATGCAAGCCTTGAGACAGTATGAATGGCATTCCGAATAGCCAGAAAGCAAGCGCAATACTCAATAGCGCGATTTCAATCGAGGGTTCTGCACTAAGCCACAGAAGTGCTACGATGACTGCACAAATTAGGGCATAGATGTAAGCAGACCGATTTGCATTGGGAGTAATCAAACGACTCCACTCCCATCCTGCCGCCACCAACATCATAAAAAATAGTGCAGAGAGATAAACAGGAGGAAGCAGGAATAGCACTGGCAATAAAATTGCCAACATGATCAAAGCTGTTATGACCCGTGTCTTAAGCATCCCAACTACACTGCATCGCTTAAGGGCATCACGTTCAATTCATCTGCAAGCTGTGCACTGGTTCGACCAAAACGTCTTTCACGTTGGGCATACCAAGTAAAGGCTTTTTGCAACTGAGTTGCATCAAAGTCTGGCCAAAGGGTATCGGTGAAATATAACTCTGTATAAGCAAGCTGCCAGAGCAGAAAATTACTGACTCGCTGCTCACCACCGGTCCGAATAAATAAATCTGGTTCAGGCGCATAGGCCATTGATAAATGGGGCAAAAGAAGAGATTCTGTTAGATCGGTAGCTTGCAAATTAGGATTTGCGATCAATACCTTTTGCATTGCCTGCAAAATATCCCATCGGCCTCCGTAGTTAGCGGCAATTGTTAAGGTTAAGCGATTGCAGTCTTTGGTTTTTTCTTCAGAGAACTCAACCATTTCAGTAATCGCAGTTCCAAAACGACTCAGATCACCAATCATCTTTAGGCGAATATTATTTTCAGCTAAACGAGCAACTTCTTTCTTCAAAGACTTGAGAAAGAGTCTTGTCAGAAAGCCAACCTCTTCTGGAGGTCTACGCCAGTTCTCAGAGCTAAACGCGAATAGAGTGAGGTACTGTACGTTTTGGCGAACACACTCTTCTACCACCTTTCGTACTGCCTCTAAACCCTCTGAATGGCCAGCAACCCTCGGCATAAAACGCTTCGTTGCCCAACGGCCGTTCCCATCCATGATGATGGCAACATGGCGGGGAATACTTCCTACCGCAGGGACTGCGAGCGTAGAGCTAGTATTTGCTTGGCTCATTAGACAGGCTCACGACGGTCAAACCGTCATGATTTCCTTATCCTTCTCAACTACCAATTTATCAACATCTGCAACAAAGCGGTCGGTCAGTTTCTGAATCTCGTCTTGCGCACGACGCTCTTCATCCTCAGAAATCTCTTTATCTTTAATGAGGCGCTTGAGATGCTCATTGGCATCACGACGCAGATTACGAATAGCTATCTTAGTCTCTTCACCTTCAGACTTAACTACCTTGGTCAACTCCTTGCGACGCTCTTCAGTCAAAGGAGGCATTGGCACCCGAATCACAACTCCTTGGGTAGCTGGATTTAATCCCAGATCAGAATCACGGATTGCTTTCTCAACAACCGCAACCATATTTTTTTCCCAGGGAGTCACATTAATAGTTCTGGCATCAGCCAAACCTAAATTAGCAACCTGCGAGATGGGGGTAGGATTACCGTAATAATCCACCATGATGTGTTCCAAGATACCGGGATTAGCGCGCCCCGTTCTTATTTTTGCGAGATTAGCCTTAAACGCCTCAATCGACTTCTGCATCTTTTGATCTGCATTGGTCTTTATTTGTGCAGCAGACATGCCACTCTCCTTTTTATACGTGTACTAGGGTACCTTCTGGCTCACCACGCACAACGCTTAATAAAGCGCCGGGCTTGAGTATTGAAAATACCCGGATTGGTAATTTACGATCACGACACAAAGCAAATGCGGTCGCATCCATCACTTGTAAATTTTTAATAAGTGCTTCATCAAAACTGATGGTGGAATACAAGGTTGCGTTTGGGTCCTTATTGGGATCGCTACTGTAGATGCCATCCACTTTTGTGGCCTTAAGCATTACCTCAACACCCATCTCTGCAGCACGTAATGCCGCCGCAGTATCAGTGGTGAAAAATGGATTACCTGTGCCGGCTGCAAAGATAACGACCTTACCTTCTTTCATAGCGCGGATTGCACGTGGTCGAATGTAGGGCTCTACCACTTGATCCATGCGCAGGGCAGATTGCACGCGGGCCTCGACCCCTTTTTGGCGCAATGCATCTTGCAAGGCTAGCGAGTTCATCATCGTGGCCAACATACCCATGTAGTCGGCAGTGGCGCGATCCATACCGGCCGCGCCGCCTGCCACTCCACGAAATATATTACCGCCGCCAATCACAATCGCGATCTCCACACCAAGGCTTAGCACTTGAGCGATTTCAGTGACCATTGAATCAATTGTTTTAGGATTGATTCCATAGGCATCTTCACCCATTAGGGCTTCGCCTGATAACTTAAGAAGAATGC
This sequence comes from Polynucleobacter sp. UBA2650, assembly GCA_002359975.1. Taxonomy (GTDB): domain Bacteria; phylum Pseudomonadota; class Gammaproteobacteria; order Burkholderiales; family Burkholderiaceae; genus Polynucleobacter. The sequence goes on along the minus strand of DENG01000040.1, from coordinate 2,373 downwards.
GTTTGTATCCGGCCATAAGGTTTAAGCAGTTGCCTTTGCAGCTGCAACTTGAGCAGCAACCTCAGCAGCAAAGTCATCTTGACGCTTCTCAATACCCTCGCCGACAACAAATAAGCTAAACGACTTGATGGTGGTATTGGCAGCTTTGAGCATTTGCTCAACCGTTTGCTTATCGTTCTTTACAAAAGTTTGATTTAAGAGCGATACCTCTTTAAGGTATTTTTGTACTGATCCCTCAACCATTTTTGCCGCAATCTCAGCAGGCTTACCGGACTCGATTGCCTTTTGTTCAGCAATTTTTCGTTCCATTGCAATATTCTCTGCAGGAACATCAGCGGTTGATAACGATACAGGCTTCATCGCGGCGATATGCATTGCCACATCTTTAGCAGCAGTAGCATCACCCTCATATTCCACCATCACACCAATACGATTGCCGTGGAGATAGGAAACTAATTGACCGCCACCCGCAAAACGCTTAAAGCGACGCGGGTTCATGTTCTCGCCAATCTTGCCAATCAACTCAGCGCGAATAGCTTCTACTGTTTTACTATCTAAAGACAGGGTCGCTAGAGCGCTAACGTCAGCAGGGTTTTTCTCAGCCACCAACTTAGCGCAGCCATTACTAAAGCCAAGGAAGTCATCATTCTTTGAAACGAAATCAGTTTCGCAGTTGACTTCTAAGAGTGCGCCCGTATTCCCCTGAATATAGGAAACAATCACACCCTCTGCCGTGACACGCGATGCTGCCTTGCTCGCCTTGCTACCTAACTTAACCCGCAAAATTTCTTCTGCTTTGGTCATATCGCCATCGGCTTCTGTCAATGCTTTTTTACACTCCATCATGGGAGCATCGGTCTTGGCGCGGAGTTCGCCAACCATTGCTGCAGTAATCGCGGGCATTAGTCTACCTTCCCTTCTTCAATAAACTCTTCTTCGCCCTCTTTAACAGACTCAAGAACTTGTTGAACTGCATTTGCCTTGCCTTCAAGAATTGCATCGGCAATTCCGCGAACATACAAAACAACTGCTTTACTGGAATCATCATTACCAGGAACGATGTAATCAACACCCTCTGGAGAATGGTTGGTATCTACAACAGCAATGACAGGAATGCCCAACTTATTCGCTTCAGTGATAGCAATCTTATGATAGCCAACGTCGACGATAAAAATTGCATCGGGCACACCATTAAGATCCTGAATCCCGCCCAGTGATTTTTGTAATTTATCCAGATCACGCTCATTGGTAAGCGCCTCTTTCTTCGAAAGCTTCTCCCAATCACCGGCTTCTTTAGCAGCGGTCATATCTTTTAAGCGCTTGATCGAACCCTTCACAGTTTTGAAGTTCGTTAAGGTACCACCCAGCCAGCGGCTATCGACATAAGGCATACCGGCACGAGCTGCTTCCTCAGCGATTACCTCGCGCGACTGGCGCTTAGTACCGACAAAGAGAACGGTGCCGCGGTTGGAGGCAACCTGACGCACAAATTTCAGGGCGTCCTGAAACATGGGCAAGGTTTTCTCTAAATTGATGATGTGAATCTTATTGCGATGACCAAAAATATAAGGGGCCATCTTGGGGGACCAGAAGCGAGTTTGGTGACCAAAATGGCACCCAGCTTCCAGCATTTCACGCATTGTCACTGACATTACAATCTCCTAAGGGTTGGTTCTAAGGTCAAGTCCTGACTGCGCTCAAAAGCGCCACCCTGGATGGCTTGACCTGGGATTTCGCCCCCACTATGAGGACGATCTGCAAATTATACCTTAAATATCAGTCATCTAGTGGGTTTTAGATCCGGCCTGATTCAGGATATTCAGCCATAATGTGAGCTATGCACAGCATATTTACTGATGAAAAAGACCTACAAGGGATGCGCGAAGCTGGTCGCCTTGCTAGCGAGGTCTTGGATTACATTGCCCCGTTGATTAAACCGGGGATAAGCACTGGGGAGCTAAACCGACTTTGCCATGCCTATATGAGAGATGTCCAAAAGACTATTCCTGCGCCACTCAACTACCAACCTCCGGGGTATCCCCCTTTTCCTGCCGCCATTTGCACCTCGGTGAATGATGTCATTTGCCATGGCATTCCAGGCGATAAGGTTCTCAAAAATGGGGATGTGGTTAATTTAGATATTACTGTAATTACGCAGGCTGGTTACTACGGCGATACCAGTCGCATGTTCAATGTTGGCGAGATTTCGATCATGGCTGCTCGCTTAAACCAAATTACCTTTGAATGTATGTGGCTCGGAATTGCACAAGTTAAGCCAGGCACCCGACTTGGTGACATTGGCTACGCGATTCAATCGCATGCAGAAAATGCGGGCTACTCAGTAGTTCGGGAGTATTGTGGTCATGGTATTGG
>DENG01000103.1:4288-4528 GCA_002359975.1 Polynucleobacter sp. UBA2650 | reverse complement strand
TGGCTTTGATCAAGCGGGTGCAGAAAAGGCAATTGCCGATGGGGAGGCTGATGCCATCGCATTTGGAAGACTCTTTATCTCTAATCCAGATTTGCCAAGACCTTTTGAGTTAAATGCTGAGCTTAATTCATACAACCGCGCGACATTCTATGGCGGTAATGAGAAAGGCTACACCGATTATTCGACCCTTTAAGCGCATTCATTACAATGAAGAAGATCATCGAAAAACATACAAAGATC
>DENG01000103.1:2801-4184 GCA_002359975.1 Polynucleobacter sp. UBA2650 | reverse complement strand
AGCCTTTTTAGTTTCACAACGACCCGTAATCAAAGTTTGCGTTTTCGGAACGGCCATTTCTTGATGATTGGTTTAGAAGTCGATGGCAGACCTTTGGCTCGTGCCTATAGTGTGGTTAGCCCCAATTACGCCGAGCACCTCGAGTTCTTTAGTATCAAAGTACCCAATGGTCCCCTAACATCGCGTTTGCAACATATTCAGGTAGGCGACTCTATCTTGGTGAGCGAGAAGTCTGTTGGTACCTTAGTGATTGATGACCTGAACCCCGGTAAGCACTTGTATCTATTTAGTACTGGAACAGGATTAGCACCATTCTTAAGCATCATTCGTGATCCAGATACCTATGAACGCTTTGAGAAGATTGTCTTAATTCATGGGGTACGTGTGGTTAATGAACTTGCGTATCAAGAGTATTTAACGAAAGAGTTACCCAATGATGAGTTCTTGGGTGAGCTTGTGCGAGAGAAGTTAATTTATTACCCCACGGTAACGCGTGAAGCTTATGCTCATACTGGCAGACTGACTACTGCGATTGAGTCAGGCAAATTATTTGCGGATATTGGTTTGCCTCCCCTCGACCCCAAAGTAGATCGCGCCATGATCTGTGGCAGCCCGGCGATGTTAAAAGAAACCAGTCAACTCTTAGATCAGTGTGGCTTTAAGGTCTCTCCCTCGTCAGGCGAGTTGGGTGATTATGTCTTTGAACGGGCTTTTGTCGAGAAGTAGCCAAAAAAGAAGCCCCTTGCGGGGCTTGAAATTCAAAGGAAATAAATCAGTCTCTATTACAGATTAGGGCTACCGATCTGGCTATACAGACTAATCAGTAATTAAAAACCCTTAGGCTATCGTTCTTCATCGCCTGGCTGTAGAGCCTTTTATTAGCTTGGTCCTGTGATTTCAGGCATTAGGCACTAGAATTTACCCTAGTCAGCCCCCATAGAAAAAGTATGCGAATCGAAGATAAAGACCCTGATAGACATAATGCTATCGAGTACCCGATGGAGGTCGGTGCTCCTAAATTTGCACCTGTGCCCATTAAGGAAGAAAAAGATAAGGCAATTAATATTGCTCGGCAGCATGCGAATCAAGAGTACGACCGCATTATGGAGCAGGCCGCAGTCTTAATGCGTCAGGCTAAGGCACTGCAAGAACGACTAGATGCAACCGAGATGGTGCATGCCGCCAAATTTACCTTTAACCCAGTCTACGGAAAAAAATATTACCTCTATCAAGACCAGGCAATTAGTGGATATCGTTTAGTGCAGAACTCACCGCGCGAATGGAGCTGCGGTATTCCAGACGGGTGGTCCTTTTGCCAAGCAGTACGTAAGATGGGCGATAGTACGTGGGAAATCGTTGAGGAAGATTTGCAATAAGGATGCC
>DENG01000103.1:1955-2733 GCA_002359975.1 Polynucleobacter sp. UBA2650 | reverse complement strand
GGCGAATGTTGGTGTGGCCAAAAATGGGATGGTGAAAAAATGTCTCACGTTGCTTTAGACCTTAATCAACCGCAAGATGAGGCAATCCAACAAGCAAGTACAGAAAAGCCCAAATCAGATAAAACTTAGTCTTGCCCTCGTTTTTTACGAAGATGCGCAATGGTTCTAAAGTGAAGGTAGGCTAGAACGATTGCCAAAATAGCGACAGAGTATTTGAGTGGGATGCGTAAGAGCATTTCAAGGATGAGGGCAAAGAAAAATGCCCAAGCCATCACGCTCAAGTAGGAGACAGCCGCCAAAAACTCTTTGAGCTTACTACCATCCAAAAAGCGCGAGTAAACAATCGCAATGGGTATTAAAGCCACCATCAGATATAAGATCATGCGCATTGATTGGTCTACAGTACGTTGCTAATTACTTGAGCTTACTCGCCCAAAATATTGGGCAAGAGCTTAGTGAGGGTAGCGCGCTGCGCTGTTGCGGATCCCGCTAAAGCAAAACCAAGTAATTGGGCTTGGGGGCTATAGAACAATCCCTCAATGCCATTCTCTTCTTGTTTAATCGTCCATGAGCCCTCGCTACCAGATGCAGGCGGAGATACCACCAGAGGTAAAGCTGGAGTCTTAATCATCACCGGCATGGCAGGGTAGATTAGGGCGCTATCGTGCCCTGCCAGAATACTTGCTAGTGTACGAGCAGCCTGCATGATGGGCATTACGTAAGGCAAGACATGGCCTTCAACTTCGGCACAATCGCCAAGACTATAAATTCCCTGGAT
>DENG01000103.1:266-1854 GCA_002359975.1 Polynucleobacter sp. UBA2650 | reverse complement strand
AATCTGCTTGCAAAACATTTCCATTGCTAAGACCAATCTCAAACCCATCTCCTACTCTTGAAACAGTCTTTGCACTGGTGCCAAGATGCCAGAGTACCCCCAGAGCGGATAACTTTGCTTGAAGCTCATCAGCAATTACTCTTGGTAGAAGGCGTCCTAACACTTGATCGGCTAAATCAACGACCTCAACGTGATAGCCACCTAAACTGAGGTCGTTGGCAAACTCACAACCAATTAAGCCGGCTCCCAAGATCACAAGCTTCTTTTGCTGGCCAATGCGTTCTCTAAAAACAGCGTAATCCTGCAAATCATTGACGGTCATAACTTGATCAGCTCCATCGCCAGCCAGATCTATCTGAATTTGATCGGCCCCCAAGGCTAGGACTAATTTGGAATACTGCAAAACATGTTCTTTGCCATCAGCACTTTGGAAGCTAAGACTTTGATCGGACCCATCAATCTTCAAAACCTTGCTATGTGAATGAATCTGGATATTGAGTTGCTCCATCATTTTTGCTGCACTTGAAGAGATCAGTTGTTGAGCATCTTTCTTAGAAGCAAAAGCAGTGGATAGCATGGGCTTGGAATAAAAATCCCCGCTCTCTTGAGTTATTACAGTAATGGCTTGCTCAGCATTCAGTTTGCGGTATTCCCGGATCAGGGTATAGGCAGCCAAGCCGCTACCAATGATGACAATAGGTTTGTTTTGGTGATGAGTAGTGTTCATACGATAGATGCGGGGCTTACTTGCGAAAGCGCGCGAGCAATTCTTTCATAAAGATCCATAAAGCGGGTAGGCCTGGAATGATGATCATCGCGAGAGCGACTAAGGAAAAATTACTCTTAACCCAAGGATGATCGCCAATCAGATAGCCTAAGGCAGTGAGACTGCAGACCCAAATAATTCCGCCAATGATGTTGTAAAAGACAAAGACTGGGTAGCGCATTTGAGCCACGCCAGCTACGAAGGGGGCAAAGGTTCTGATGAAGGGAAGAAAACGCCCAATCACAATCGTTATCGGACCATGTTTTTCGTAGAAGGCGTGGGCTTGGTCAAAAGCCTTCTTATTAAACCAACGTGAGTTTTCCCAAGAAAATACTTTATTACCAACATAGCGACCAACCGAGTAATTGACCGCATCCCCAAGAATCGCTGCACTGGTTAAGAGAAACATTAAGAGCGGAAGGTTTAGCTCACCCACGGCAGTGAGGGCTCCGGCAACAAAGAGCAAAGAGTCGCCTGGTAAAAAAGGCATGACCACCAAACCGGTCTCAACAAAAATAATGGCAAAGAGGAGAACGTAGATCCACGTGCCCCATTCATTAGCAATGAGGGCTAGATTTTTATCAAGATGAAGAAATAAATCTATGAGGTAAGCAAAATCCACGATAAGCTTTCAGAGTGTTTGTGGAATTGTAATGACATTCACCCCAATAAGAAAAAGCTCTAGAATGCGGGGATGCAATACGTCTTCCTGCTCATCGATATCGCTTTAGCCCTCTGGCTGGCCATCAATCTCTATCAATTAATTCTGGCTTTCCGAGTTCGGCGAAAAGAAGCTAATCCAGAACCCCTCTCATCATTTTT
>DENG01000103.1:0-173 GCA_002359975.1 Polynucleobacter sp. UBA2650 | reverse complement strand
ATAGGAATTGCTTATCTACTCTATGAAATTGGGGCAATGATCTTTACTTAAGAAAGTAGTAATTGTCGAAGATCATTTAAATCATTGCCTTGATGTGTCGGGGCTAAGCCAATTTCTTCAAAGGGTAACTGATAGCGATTAACCCAGAAGGTATCAAAACCAAACCAATTGGC
>DENG01000065.1:2631-3035 GCA_002359975.1 Polynucleobacter sp. UBA2650 | reverse complement strand
ACCTCGCATTTTTATCACCTCGTATTGCCACCACTCTTTCCTTGGCTAAAAATCGAGTTCGCTCTTTCATACGCAGAGCTTGGATTGTTGATGACCATCTTCTTTGTGGTCTCCTGCGTTGTGCAGGCCTCCTCAGGATTTTTGGTAGATCACAAGGGCGCTCGCCCAGTTTTATTTGCTGGCGTTGGCTTATTAGCTATGTCCGCATTGACCTATGCAGTGAGCTCGAGTTATGTTGGTTTAGTGATTGGGGCGGTCTTGATGGGTTGCGGTAATGGTGTTTTCCATCCCGTGGATTACACCCTCATGAACCATAAGATCTCGCCCAAGCGTTTGCCGTATGCGTATTCCTTCCATGGTGTAACGGGTTATCTTGGTTGGGCCTTTGCCCCAGTCTTTATGGT
>DENG01000065.1:0-2622 GCA_002359975.1 Polynucleobacter sp. UBA2650 | reverse complement strand
TGGCATTTGTGGTTTTATTCTTCCTCTGGATTAATCGTGAACTTTTAACCGATGACGCCAAGGCCCGCCATGAATCCAATCTAGCTAATGCACGTAAGAACGATCCCAATCACACCCCCATAGGTACATTTGATTTTCTAAAATTACCGGCTGTTTGGTTGTGCTGGATATTTTTCTTCTTAAGCATGGTAGCAATGGCTGGCATTCAATCGTTTGCTCCCAGTGCTCTTTTAAAGATATACGATATTTCAGTGGCATCAGGTAATTTCTTCCTCACCCTATTGGCCTTAGGTAGTGCGGGGGGTATGATTTTAGGAGGGTATATTGCTAGTAAGCTAGCTTCGCCAGAGCGTACCGTGGTTATTTGTTTAATGATTAGCGCCTTCATGGCTGTCATCATTGGTACGGAGTTTGCACCCGCTGCGTTCATACCTAGTCTATTTGTAGTTATTGGCATTGGTCTTGGAGTTGCCGCCCCCTCACGTGATTTAATGATTCGTTCGGCAACGCCGCAGGGTGCCTCCGGACGTGTATATGGCATTGTTTATTCCGGCATTGATCTCGGCGCATCAGTCGGCCCCTTAGCCTTTGGAATCTTGCTTGATGCAGGCCAACCGAACTGGCTCTTTTTAGGCGTTGCCTTTATTCAATGCCTCATTATCTTCACGGCATTTAAGGTGGCCAGCAATATCCCAAGCAAGACTCTTGCTTAAGTACGTCCTGTTCAGGGTGAAATACTGGAGATTTGGCCACAGCATCTCTTTCCGTATTGTGAAATATTGATTCCACAAGATAAAACCACTCCAAACCATACTTCATAAACCTTTTTCATTCTCTAATCATTGTTTTCGTATTGTGATAATAAGAATACAACTAATTGATTTAAATGAATAATATTTATTTGTTTCACTTCTGACAAATAGACTCAGTCTTCATATTCCTCTCTAAACTCTTATATAAGACATAAGAGTTGATACGAACAAACGTTCAATTCTTAAGAGTTTTTATCTTGATAGAAGGAGAGCAATATGGTGACCCGTAAGGCAGAGGCAGCAACAATACAAAAGGATTGGGATACCAATCCACGTTGGCAGGGTATCAAGCGTGGCTATAGCGCAGAGGATGTGGTGCGCTTGCGTGGCTCAGTGCGACCCGAGTACACCCTTGCACGACAAGGCGCCGATAAGTTATGGAATCTTGTCAATAATGAGGCATATGTAAACTGCCTCGGCGCATTAACTGGTGGACAGGCAATGCAACAAGTTAAGGCCGGTGTAAAAGCCATTTATTTATCGGGATGGCAAGTAGCCGCTGATAACAATAGTTATGCGGCGATGTATCCAGACCAATCTTTGTATCCAGTGGACTCTGTTCCTAAGGTTGTGGAGAGGATCAATAACACTTTTGAGCGAGCCGATCAAATTCAGTGGTCTAAAGGTATTAACCCAGGTGATCCTGGATACATTGATTACTTTGCGCCGATTGTGGCTGATGCAGAAGCTGGATTCGGTGGTGTATTAAATGCTTACGAGCTCAGTAAAGCATTAATTAAAAATGGTGCTGCAGGCGTCCACTTTGAAGATCAATTGTCTTCTGTAAAAAAGTGCGGCCATCTCGGCGGCAAGGTCTTATTACCAACCCAAGAGTCCGTGCAGAAATTGATTGCAGCTCGTCTAGCAGCAGACGTTATGGGCGTGCCAACGATCATCTTGGCAAGAACGGATGCGGAGGCTGCTGATTTAATCACCTCTGATTATGATGAGAATGACAAGCCATTCTTAACCGGTGAGCGTACCCCAGAGGGCTTTTATAAGACCCGCAAAGGATTAGGGCAAGCTATCTCGCGTGGTTTAGCCTATGCCCAATACGCCGATATGGTGTGGTGCGAAACGGGTACGCCTGATCTCGAGTTTGCCAGGAAATTTGCAGAAGCGATTCGGGAGAAGTTCCCCGGCAAGATGTTGGCATATAACTGTTCGCCATCGTTTAACTGGAAGAAAAATTTGGATGACACCACGATTGCTAAGTTTCAACGCGAGCTTGGCGCAATGGGCTATAAGTATCAGTTCATTACCTTGGCGGGCATTCATTCCATGTGGTACAACATGTTTGACCTCTCACAAGATTACGTCAAGCGCGGTATGACTGCTTATGTTGAGAAAGTACAAGAACCGGAGTTTGCAGCGCGCGATCGTGGCTATAGCTTTGTATCGCATCAGCAAGAGGTTGGCACAGGTTACTTTGATGATGTAACCACTGTCATTCAGGGCGGTAAGTCATCGGTAACGGCATTAACCGGATCTACCGAAGAAGAGCAGTTTCACTAAAGCCATCACTCGCCAATCCGGCGAATAGGCGGGCAGTAAGGGGAGCACTTAAATTATTCCAAAAGGATGACTTAAGTGCTTTTTTGTTTTACATTAAAAGCATGAGCACTAATTGCATTTTATGTAAGGAGGATGGCGGCCAACTAATATGGCGCGGGGATGATGCGCGCGTTGTCTTGATTGATGATCCCGACCTTCCAGGGTATTGCCGCATTATCTGGAATCGACATGTTGCAGAAATGAGTGATCTCTCACAAGTAGAGCGAGAGATTTTGATGGCCTTGGTGGATGTTAC
>DENG01000007.1:7014-9282 GCA_002359975.1 Polynucleobacter sp. UBA2650 | reverse complement strand
AGATTGAGGTGTACATTTCTGGCAAAGCGTAGACGTGCACCAACAATATCCATCACACTCTCAGCAACCACTCGTAAACCTCCTGAGAACTTATCTGGGCTAACATTTACCTTGGCAATCAATAACTCATCTTCTTTTAACCAAGAGCGGTTGGGTTCATATACTTCACTGTAGAGTGTTAATTCAAGTGCTGTAGTGCCATCATCAATCGTTGCGATCATCATGCGGCCACGCTGACCCATCAGCATCCGCGAGGATGTGATAATTCCGGCGACTAATTGATCTTTCCCATCAGTCACCTTTACCAGTGGCTGACGAATAAAGTGATTAACTTCGGATCGATAGGCATCGAATAAGTGACCGGTCAGACATAAGCCTAAGGCAGTCTTCTCATCTTGTAGGCGCTTTTTCTCGGAGGATGCTAATTCACGAACAAACTCTGGAGCATGTCTCTCTGAATCGTCACCAAGATCAAATAGGCTAACCTGATGAATCGATGCCTCGGCCTGCTCAGCAGACTCAATCGCGCGNNGCATCTCCAGCAATAGAATCAAATGCTCCCGCACGAATCAGTGCTTCAATTGCTCGGCGATTTACTTGACGGCGGTCGACTCTGCCACAGAAATCAAATAAATCTTTGAACGGTCCGGTCTTGCGGGCTTCAATAATAATCTGGATAGCGCTCTCCCCGGTTCCTCGAACCGCTCCCAAACCGTACCGAATCGTTCTCAAAGGAGACCGATGTTGCGTCTGTTGAGTGCTTATGGGTGCTTGTTCAGTGTTTTCCTCATCCATAATCGGTGTGAACTCATACATCCCAGTATTGATATCAGGGGCGAGTATCTTTAGGCCATTATGCAAACTGTCGTCATACAAAATCTTGATCTTATCGGTATCATCCATCGATAAAGATAAGTTGGCCGCCATGAATTCAGCGGGATAGTAGGCCTTTAGCCAAGCGGTTTGATAGGCGAGTAGTGCATACGCAGCTGCATGTGACTTATTAAAGCCATAGCCAGCAAAGCGCTCCATGAGGTCATAAATCTCATCCGCTTTATATTCAGTTAAACCATTGTTTTGGGCGCCCTCTCGAAAGATCTTGCGATGCTGCGCCATTTCCTCTGGCTTTTTCTTACCCATCGCACGGCGCAAGAGATCCGCACCCCCCAAAGAGTAGCCACCTATCATCTGTGCCATTTGCATGACCTGCTCTTGATACACCATGATGCCGTAGGTCTCTCGCAAAACAGGCTCAATCCGTGGGTCCGGATACTCAACCCGTTGTTGACCGTGCTTACGTTTAATGTAATCAGGTATAAGATCCATAGGACCAGGACGATATAAAGCAACTAGCGCAATAATGTCTTCAAAGCGATCTGGTTTGGCATCACGCAGCATGCCTTGCATGCCCCGACTTTCTAACTGGAACACAGCGACCGTATTACCACGCTTTAAGAGCTCAAATGCCGCTGGATCATCGAGCGGTATATCCCCAATACTCCAGTTCTTTCGCTCTGCATGCAGCGCTTTGATCCAGCGCTCAGCTCCTGCCAGGATGGTTAAAGTCGTCAGACCCAAGAAGTCAAACTTTACAAGGCCAATGGACTCAACATCATCCTTATCAAATTGACTAATTACTCCTGCGTCTTGGTCTTTTGCATCCTGCGTATAAAGAGGACAAAAATCGGTGAGTTTTCCAGGGGCAATTAAGACCCCGCCGGCATGCATCCCCACATTACGGGTCATGCCCTCAAGTTGTTGCGCGAGTGCAAGGAGTTGCTTTACTTCCTCTTCATTCTTTTCGCGTTCTGCTAGCTGCTTTTCTTCTTTCTTAGCCGATTCAATCGTGACCACCTGACCGGGTTTAAAGGGAACGAGCTTCGCAATACCATCCACAAAACCATAAGGCTGCTCAAGAACGCGCCCCACATCACGGATCGCCGCTTTGGCAGCCATTGTTCCAAAAGTAGCAATCTGACTGACCGCATCCTTGCCGTATTTTTCTTTTACGTAGGCAATTACCCGATCGCGTCCATGCTGACAAAAATCGATATCAAAGTCTGGCATCGAGACTCGCTCTGGATTTAGAAAGCGCTCAAAGAGTAGGTTGTAACGCAAGGGGTCTAGGTCGGTAATCCCCAAAGAGAATGCCACTAAGGAACCGGCTCCCGATCCCCTGCCAGGACCGACAGGCACCCCATTATTCTTGGCCCAATTAATAAAGTCGGCAACAATTAAGAAGTAGCCTGGGAAACCCATCTGTGCAAT
>DENG01000007.1:6600-6932 GCA_002359975.1 Polynucleobacter sp. UBA2650 | reverse complement strand
TAACCCAATCTCTGCCTCTTGCATGAGATAGGCATCCAAAGCCATTCCCTTAGGGGTTGGGAACTCTGGTAATCGGGCTTGGCCTAAGGTCAGCGTTAAGTTACACATCTTGGCTATCTCAACCGAATTAGCAAGCGCTGAGGGCAGATCAGAAAACCGCTCTTGCATTTGTGCTTGGGTCAAAAAATACTGATTCTCAGTAAACAATTTTGGGCGGCGTGGGTTACCCAATAACTCTCCCTCTGCAATACAGACTCGTGCCTCGTGCGCGATGAAATCATCAGGCTTCATGAACTGAATGGGGTGGGTGGCCACGACAGGAATCTGTAGTT
>DENG01000007.1:2525-6466 GCA_002359975.1 Polynucleobacter sp. UBA2650 | reverse complement strand
CTATGAGCGCCTGAAAGGGCGATCAAACCCGACGCCAATGTCTGTCCGGATTTTTGCTCCCCAATCTTTTGAGCGCCAACCTTGGTAGCTTGTTCTAAGAGCCATTTGGGATGGATCTCTGCTCGACCATGATGTTGATTGTGGAGTGATGCTCGCGTTAGCAACTCGCACAAATTAAGATAGCCAGAGTGATTTTGGACAAGTAATAACATGCGATGCGGCTGATCGGGCTCCTGCTCATTACTTAGCCAAATATCGGCTCCTGTGATTGGCTTAATACCTCCAGAGCGGGCTGCTGAATAGAACTTGATTAAACCAAAGAGATTACCCAAATCCGTGAGCGCTAATGCGCCCATGCCATCTTCAGAGGCCTTAGCAATGGCATCGTCGATGCGCACCACCCCATCGGTAATGGAATATTCGGAATGAAGGCGAAGATGAACAAATTGGGGTGCAGCCATGAGATCATTTTAGCTGTGAGCACCCCAAAATTTGGTCTAAATGAATACCCTGCAAAATCCTCAATCCAGTCAAGGCTCTAGCCAAGAGACGTCTCGCCAAGCCTTCCCCTATCGGGGTCGGTTTGCGCCATCCCCTACAGGCCCTTTACATGCTGGGTCCTTAGCAAGTGCTTTAGGAAGCTGGCTCGATGCCAGAGCTCATGGGGGTCAATGGTTGGTTCGCATTGAGGATGTGGATACTCCAAGAACTGTCCAGGGCTCCGATCAGATCATTCTGCAACAGCTAATCGCCTGCGGTCTTTATTGGGACGAAGAAGTGGTCTGGCAATCAAAACGGACAGCCCTATATCAAGCCGCATTAGATCAACTAAACAAAGATCAAATGACTTATCGCTGTATTTGCTCACGCAAACACATTGAGGAGACTTTAAGAGCAAGTGGGGCTGAACTAGGGCGTCACGAAGATCTCATTTACCCAGGTAGCTGTCGTAATCAAAATAGGCAAGAAGAAAAAGCTGCTATTCGAGTAGCCTTACCAGGCTCATGCGTATTGCAATTTAAGGATCGCATGAAGGGGGTCCAATCGCAAGACCTTACGACGCAAGTGGGAGATTTTGTACTTCGACGTGCCGATGGATTATTTACCTACCAACTCGCTGTTGTGGTTGACGATCATCTTCAAGGCATTACCCATATCGTGCGGGGCGAAGATCTTTTAAGTAATACAGCGCGACAACTCTATTTGCAACAGATATTGGGGTACCAAATACCTAGCTATCTACACCTGCCACTTGTCACGAATGCTGCAGGAGAAAAGTTGAGTAAGCAAACTCAGGCTTTAGGAATTAATACAAACACTAAAGAGGCAACTCTCGACGCATTGAATACAGCTGCCAGTCATCTAGATATTTGGGGGGATGCCTTAAAGCCTCTTTCCACTATTGATGAATGGCTATCCATAGCAATTAAAATTTGGCAACATAAAGGATGGTGATTCAAAACCTATCATTGTTTTGATTGATGAATGTATTGCCCAATCAAACAAAAAAGGGTCGCTCTAATGAACTGTATTTTGGTATATACTATGATATATACCAAACATATAGGTGAGCCCCAATATGAAGCAAACTGCAAAATTGTTTACCAATGGACGAAGTCAAGCAATCCGACTACCTAAAGAGTTTCGCTTTAACTCAACCGAAGTATTTTTGGATAAAGATCCAGATACAGGTAATTTAATTATTTCTGCTAAACCGGCTGATTGGTCTGGTTTCACAGCAATGCTCGACACATTAAAAACGCCCAAAGATTTTCTTAGCAAGAAAGAGCGCAAGCAAAAATTATCGTCTCGGGATCCATTTAAGGGATTGGCAGAATGAAATGTTACTTGCTCGATACTAATACGATCAGTCATATTGTAAAAAATCAACAAAAAGTGATTAAACGACTGGTATCTATCCCAATGTCAGCAATTTATATCTCGTCGATTACGTATGCGGAGATTCAATATGGCTTAGCAAAAAGGCCTGGGGCTAAGACACTTAAAAACACAATAAATGAACTGCTTAAACGTATTGATGTTCTGAGCTGGGATCACTCTACCGCTGAAGTCTATGGAAAGTTAAGGGCGAGTTTGGAGCAGCAAGGTAAATCCATTGATACTTTGGATCTTCTCATTGCCAGTCATGCTGTCTCGAACAATATGACCCTTGTAAGTGATGATCTAGCTTTTAAACACCTTAAAACTCTTAAGCTAGAGAATTGGCTAAGAATGTAAATCTCTCGACTTTAGATCACCACAGATCTAAAGCGAAGTGATAGTTAGCAATTTACTTCTTCGCTCCGCCCAAGAGGGCTCCCAAGACAGGCTTCTTATTTTTACCATCAGCCAGTTTTGGCTTGTTAACTGACGAAGCAGTTTCTGCAATTACATCCTTACCTTCTTTATTTGGCTCGTATGGCATGAAGAAGAATGGGTCTGCTGCGATTGGTTTAGTTGCTCCCGACGCTTTGATGCCGCTACTAGCAATGGGTAAAGCAGAAACTGGTAGTTTGCGCTTTATGAGCTTCTCAATATCCTCAAGCAAGCGTTTCTCACTATCGTCCACCAGTGCAATTGCATCGCCTTTACTGCCAGCTCTGCCGGTTCTACCGATACGATGGATAAAGTCCTCAGCATTAAAGGGCAGTTCGTGATTAATCACGCAGGGCATGTCAGGAATATCCAAACCTCTGGCAGCCACATCGGTCGCCACTAAGGCATCGATGCTGCCACTCTTAAAAGCCTCAAGGGTCAGCATTCGTTCAGTCTGACTCTTGTCGCCATGAATTGCCGATGCTTTAATACCATCGCGCTCCAATGCATTGGCCAGTCGCGCGCACCCTAGTCGACTGTTAGTAAAGATGATGCATTGTTTGGTATGTCCTGCCTTCACTCGATTTTGCAAAATCGCCACAATAGCTGCACGCTTATTCTCTGACTTTACAAAATGCACGACTTGATTGACTGTATCAGCAGCTGCATTTTGTCTTGCCACTTCGATGGTCACAGGATTACGCAAATAGGTCTGGGCTAATTTCTTGATCTCGGGCGAGAAGGTGGCCGAGAATAAAAGAGTTTGGCGTTGCGCTGGAATGAGATTAATGATGCGCTGTAGATCTGGCAAGAATCCCATATCAAGCATTCGGTCAGCCTCATCAAGCACTAAGATTTGAACTTGTGAGAGATCTGCGGTCTTAGAGCCTAGGTGATCGAGTAAGCGTCCTGGAGTGGCAATCAAAATCTCTACACCAGCACGCAGGGTCATGGCTTGAGGTTTGATATCTACTCCACCAAAAACAACTGCTGTTCGTAAATCGGTGTGTTTGGCATACAAACTAGCGTTATCAGCAACTTGGTCACTCAACTCTCGAGTGGGGGTAAGAATCAGGGCTCGAATGGGGTGGCGGGCTGGCGATGTACTTGCATTGGAATTGGGCAATAACTTCTGAATGATTGGCAGCGTGAATGCAGCTGTCTTCCCTGTGCCAGTCTGAGCAGCCCCCATTACATCACGACCTTCCAAAACAATTGGAATGGCTTTCGCTTGGATGGGGGTGGCTTGTGTATAACCTTGCTCAGCTACCGCCTTGAGAATCTTGGGGTCTAAATGGAAGTCAGCAAAGTTTGCTAACTCAGACGAAATATCAGAATTTGGGGTGATTTGATCAGTTAGTGTGGACACCCCATCATTTTACAGGGCTTGGACATCACTTAAGTTAAAGTGGTAATTAAAGAATGGCAGCAATTCCTGCTCGTGCAATGCCAGCATCATCTGCAGATTTAACTCCCGATACACCAACCGCTCCAATCGTGTGCCCATCCAAATCAATATTGACTCCACCTTCGAGCATTCCTTTGATATGGGGCACGGTGGCAAACGCTGTTCTGCCGTTATTAATAATATCTTCATAGACTTTGCTCTCACGCTTACCCATTGC
>DENG01000007.1:0-2388 GCA_002359975.1 Polynucleobacter sp. UBA2650 | reverse complement strand
GCATCCAGAATTTTTTGGACATCAGCCTGCTTTAGATAGGGTTTGGTCGATAACATTTTGTCTCCTTTGGGGAAATTATATTTTTCTGGCTTCATTCTGCCACGGTTTTTGAAACAAGAAATTAAACGAGGGCTACACGCAAACTCCCCATAGGCTTTCTAACAGGCTTTACCCTAATTTCAATGTTGTAACCAAGATGAGTTAAGCAATCCATCAGCTTTCGCTCAGACAAGTTGGAAAAATCGCCATTAATCATTGCCGATACTTTGGGCTGTGATATTCCCATACGTTTAGCGGCCTCGGCTTGCGTTAAATGAAGTCGCTCGAGCGCTTTAATAATTTGAATGACAAGATCAGTCTTGATTTTTAATTTATCAGCATCTGGTAAGCCCAAATCAGCAAAGATATTTTTAGAGCCTTGAGAAAATTCAATCCCATTAATTATTCTTTTTTTCATCTTCCAACTCCTTAGCTATTTTTGCAGCTATCTTTAATCTAGCCCAAATAACATCCATATCTTCTTTCGGTGTAGCTATTCCCTTTTTACTCTTTTTCTGAAAACAATGTAATACAAATACTATCCGATCGTATTTAAGGGTATAGACAGCTCGGTATACACCACCCTCGTCTCGTTCTAAAATTTCGATCACACCAGCCCCACTAAATCCTTGCAAAATTTTCGTTGAAGGATGACGAAAACCCGACTGGGCAAGAGAAAGAGCATATCCAAATCCTCTTTTAACCTCGGCAGGCAGGGCAATCAAATCCTTATAACTACTTCCAATCCAAAATAGCGGTTTTTCAGTTTCAGGCATTGGGATATTATACCTTAAAGAGTATAAATGAATAAGCAGCTATTCGATCATCTTCCAAGACAATCTTTTTAAGTCATCGTCTCCAGAAAAATTATTCTGAAATCAATACAATCTGGTAGCGCCTTGATCATTTGCTCTAAATCATTGCTTTTTCCGTCCATTCTCAATGCCGTAAACCAATGACCAAAATGCCCCCTAGCTCGATTTCAATATCGAACTCTCTACCCCCAGAAATTACCTCTAAGCTTCAAAAAGAGGTTAAAGGTCAGGTCATGGTCGATAGCGCTAGCCGAGGTCGGTATTCCACGGATGCCTCGATCTACCAGCAGTTTCCATTAGCAGTTTTGGTACCAGAGTCTGCGCAGGATATTGAGGCAGGTCTATCGATTGCAAAAGAGTCTGGTATCCCCGTTTTGCCTCGGGGTGGTGGCACCAGTCAATGCGGCCAAACGACCGGCGCTGCATTGGTGATTGATAACAGCAAGTACTTTCGTAATATTTTGAGTTCTGATCTGGCCGATGCCGATAAGGCCACGATTGAAGTAGAACCTGGCATCGTTTTGGATCACCTTAATGCTTTTCTCAAACCCCATGGTCTTTGGTATCCGGTGGATGTATCTACAGGGGCTCAAGCCACCATTGGCGGTATGGCCGGCAATAACTCCTGTGGTAGCCGCTCGATTGCCTATGGCAATATGGTGCATAACGTCTTGGGTATTAATGCTTGGCTAGCTAATGGTCAACTCGCTCACTTTGGCTCCTATGACAGTAGTGTGGGCGAAGCAAAGGTCTTGGGTAATTTTGTCAAGGGTTTGGTTGATCACTTAAAGCCTGAGATTGAGGCTCATTGGCCTAAGGTCATGCGCCGGGTTGCGGGTTACAACTTGGATGTCTTTCATCCACAAAGTGAGTTGCCCTATACACTCGATAACAGCGTTAATCTTTCTCATCTGCTTGTTGGCAGCGAAGGGACGCTCGCTTACTTTAAATCCCTGAAACTCAAGCTTGCACGATTACCAAAACATAAAGTGTTAGGTGTGGTCAACTTTGCAAGCTTTTACAAAGCAATGGATAGTGCGCAGCACATTGTTAAGTTAGGTCCGACAGCTGTGGAGTTAGTCGATCGCACCATGATTGATCTCTCGCGCAATAACCCGGCCTTTCGGAAGACCATTGAAACCGCACTGGTTGATGCGCAGGCGAAGACAGTTGATGCCATTTTGCTCGTTGAGTTCTCGGGTGAAGAGCATGCGCCCCTCTTACAAAAACTCAAGGATCTCGATACCCTCATCAGTGATCTAGGCTCTCCCAACGCGGTTGTGATGATGCCCGATCCGGCGATGCAAAAGAACTTATGGGAAGTCCGTAAGGCAGGCCTTAACATCATGATGAGTCTCAAGGGTGATGGCAAGCCGGTGAGTTTCATTGAAGATTGCGCAGTACCACTTGAGCATCTCGCTAATTACACCCAAGCCCTCACTGAGGTATTTAGTAAATATGGCTCACGCGGCACTTGGTACGCCCATGCCTCGGTTGGCACCTTACATGTTCGTCCTATTTTAGATATGCGTCG
>DENG01000111.1:4703-4890 GCA_002359975.1 Polynucleobacter sp. UBA2650 | reverse complement strand
CTCACAGCCGCAGTAATGGCAAAAGGCGGCGCATGCCTTGTTCAGTTCCCAGATGAGATGCGTCTTTATCCTGATGATAATTGCTTGCGCAATCTGCATCAAATCTTAGGTAATAAATCCGGATTCAACTCACCAATCACTTTGGTTGAAATTCAATACGCCTAATTTGTTTCTTATTATATACAAA
>DENG01000111.1:2159-4665 GCA_002359975.1 Polynucleobacter sp. UBA2650 | reverse complement strand
TTTGTATATAATAAGAAACAAATGATATCTAAGACAGTAAACCTCGATAACCTAATTGAATTGGGTAAAACACTCCAAAGGCGTCGTAAAGCCCTTAGGGTGCGCTCTCAGGTTGCTGCCGATTGCGCCTGTATTTCAAGGATTACCTTGCACCGTATTGAAAAAGGGGAGCCCTCGGTCAGTATTGGGGCCTATTTACAGGTTTGCAAAGTTTTGGGACTTCGGCTTTTTGCGCTTGAAAAGAATTTGGACGCGCCCAAATCCATAGAACGCTCAAGCATTGAATTTGATCGTAATCGACTGGATGAAGAGCAAATTGCAGTTCAATACTATCCACAATTAAAGGCGATAGCTTGGCAATTACGTGAGGACGCACGTATCTCGCCCCGCGATGCATTAAATATGTATGAGCGTAACTGGCGCTTGATCGATTTGGAAAAAATGACTGCTGAGGAAAAAAAATTGATTGAGCAGTTAAAAAACGAAGTTGGTAAAGGCTGCCTCCTTGTATAAACGAACCCATCATCAGAAAATTGCTACGATATTGGCATACCTCAATCCTCTGTATTTAATGGAGCACCAGTGTTTCTTTGGGGGTGGAACCGCTATTGCACTTCGATATGGAGAGTTTCGTGAATCCATTGATATTGATTTCTTGATTTCTGATATTGGTCTGTATGGGAAAGTTCGGAATGATATCCGCGATCACCATGATTTATCTCCACTATTGCTGCCTGGAAAAACCTTAGAATTAATCAGAGAGTTAAGAACTGATCAGTATGGTATTCGAACGGTAATTGGGATCGGTGAGGCAAAAATTAAATTAGAGATTATTAGTGAAGGCCGAATCTCATTCGATCTGCCCGAGCCAAAAGAATTTATAGATGGCATTCCAAGTCTAACTCGATTGGATTCAATTGCTAGTAAGTTATTAGTAAATTCAGATCGCTATGCCGATGATAGTGTTTACAGCCGCGATCTAATTGATTTAGCGATGATGAAGCCGACCAAAAAGGAACTTCATCTTGCTATAGAGAAGGCAAAAAAAGCCTATGGGGATAGCATTCAAAGAGATTTGGTGCGCTCAATCGATTATTTATTTCAGCGAGAGAGGCGTTTGGACAAATGCACTGATTATCTAAAGATTGTTTTACCCGTATCAGTCATTTATCAAAACATTCAAAAGCTAAAAGATTACGTGCGCAAATCCTAGCGATTCTTTAAATAGGACTCAAATTCATGTTTGAGTTCAGGATGTTTGAGTGCAAACTCAATGGTCGCCTTGAGGTATCCAAGTTTGCTGCCACAGTCATAACGAATACCTTCGTATTCATAGGCAATAACTGGCTCTTCTTTGAGAAGGGCTGCAATCGCATCTGTTAATTGATATTCACCACCCGAGCCTGGTTTGAGATTGCGGATGTGTTTAAAAATCGAGGAAGACAGGATATAGCGACCGACAACACCTAGATTAGATGGCGCATCCTTTGACTCCGGCTTTTCAATAATGCCGCTGATCGTATGGATACCGGCGCTTTGGGATTGAACGGCTACAACGCCATACGATTTACTTTGAATAGGTTTGATTTTCTCAACTGCTAGGATAGATGCGCTTTGCTTGGCGAACAGATCCACCATTTGTTTTAGAACGGCTGGTTGGCCATCTAAGAGGTCGTCCGCTAGGATTACAGCAAAGGATTCATCGCGGACGAGTTTTTCAGCACAGAGAACTGCATGCCCAAGGCCTAATGGTTCTGCCTGACGTACATAAACACAGTCGACGTGACTGGGTTTGACATTACGGACAATCTCTAAGAGGCTCTGTTTATTCTTTGCTTCAAGTTCTGCTTCAAGCTCATAGGCTTTATCAAAATGATCTTCAATTGCACGTTTACTACGCCCAGTAACAAAAATCATTTCGGTAATACCTGCGGCGATGGCTTCTTCCACAGCATATTGAATCAAGGGCTTATCCACCACATTAAGCATCTCTTTAGGGCTTGCCTTGGTGGCTGGCAGAAAGCGCGTGCCAAGACCCGCGACAGGAAAGACGGCTTTGGTGATCGGTTTAGAATTCATAATTGTAATTATGCATTTTGCAGGATTTATCGTCACTTTTTTGAATTTTCTTAAGTAATCACATCATAATTGTTTTCAATGTATAAAAAATGCTAAAAAATCTACGCAATCCATTATGCAGACCCACTCATCCCGGAGCAATATTACGGGAAGATATTTTGCCTGCCTTGGGCATTTCTCAATCTGCATTAGCGGCTTATTTGGGTGTTAGCAGGCTTACTGTGTCGGAAATTTTGTTGGAGAAACGTGCGATTAGTGCCGAAATGGCCCTAAGAATTTCTAAGACCTTAGGTGGCTCCCCTGAGAGTTGGTTGCAAATGCAAGCAGCGCTTGATTTATGGGAGGTTGTCCAAAAGTTCAAGCAAAACCCCAAAAGATTACCTAAATCTATTCCAGCACTTGCTTCTGCTTAGCCCTTCAATTTATT
>DENG01000111.1:554-2089 GCA_002359975.1 Polynucleobacter sp. UBA2650 | reverse complement strand
ACAAAACCTTCATTGCCTAATTTGCTCTGGCATTTATTAATCTCACCCGCTAAACGGGCAATCTCTTTTGATAGTCGTAATTGCTCAACTTTGGGGTCTATTTCAACCTTAAGAAGTAACTTATGTTGCCCCACAAGCGCTATTGGGGATTCTGGTGCATCACGCTCTAGATCAGATTCATTGTCAACTATCTTCACCTCGGATAATTTAGCCAAAGCGCTGAGATATGGGACGGCTTTCTCTAAGAATGATCGGTCACCACTAATCCATAGCGGTAGTTTTTGAGCAGGAGAGATTTGCATTTCACCACGCAGGTTGCGACAGGCATCCACAATAGCTTTGACCTCATTCATCCATGCTTCACTCTTTGGATCAATCTTATTGGGCTCGGAAACTGGATAGGCCTGCAAGGCAATGGATTGAGCGGGTTGCTGAGATAGATTTTTGCCACTCTTGGGCCCAATGGTTTGCCATAACTCTTCTGTAATGAATGGAATGATGGGGTGGGCAAGACGCAAGATTGTTTCTAGAACCCGCAACAGAGTGCGACGAGTAGCGCGCTGCTGGGCGGGTGTACCGGTTTGTAACTGTACTTTCGCTAGCTCTAGATACCAATCGCAGTATTCATCCCAGACAAATTGATAAATCGCTGTGGCAATATTGTCAAAACGGTAATCGGCAAAACCCTTAGCCACGTCTGCCTCGGTGCGCTGCAAGATCGAGACAATCCAGCGATCAGCCGCTGAAAAATCTAAATACCCTTCAGGCCCACATTGGTTATCGCACGGAGCAAAGCCATTATCTTTCTCATCACCAGGACAGTTCATTAAGACAAATCGAGTTGCATTCCAGAGCTTATTACAAAAATTACGATAGCCCTCACAACGCTTCTGATCAAAATTAATATTGCGACCCAATGAGGCTAGTGAGGCAAAGGTAAAGCGCAAGGCATCGGTTCCAAAGGGGGGAATACCATCCGCAAATTCTTTTTTTGTCTTTTTGGTAATACTCTCCGCTTGTTTAGGGTTCATCAGACCAGAAGTGCGCTTATTAACTAAGCTATCGAGATCAATGCCATCAATTAAATCAATCGGGTCCAAGGTATTACCTTTAGACTTGCTCATCTTTTGGCCCTCAGCATCCCGCACTAAGCCATGCACATAAACCGTATGAAATGGAACCTTGCCGGTAAAGTGACAGGTCATCATCACCATGCGCGCAACCCAGAAAAAGATGATGTCAAAACCAGTAACCAATACAGAGGAGGGTAAAAAGTGTTCCAACTCTTTGGTTTGTTTGGGCCAGCCCAATGAGCTAAATGGAACAAGTGCAGAGCTAAACCAAGTATCTAAGACATCATCATCGCGCCTTAGGGATCCTGCATATCCAGCAGCCTTTGCTTTGCTTTTTGCCTCGTCTTCTGAACGAGCAACAAAGATCTCTCCTGCATCACCATACCAAGCTGGAATTTGATGACCCCACCACAGCTGCCTTGAAATACACCAATCCTGAATATTCTCGAGCCACTGGGTATA
>DENG01000111.1:0-506 GCA_002359975.1 Polynucleobacter sp. UBA2650 | reverse complement strand
GACATAGCTACGAACCACTGGTCAGTCAGCATTGGCTCAATCACCGTTTGAGTACGATCACCGCGAGGTACCATCAATGTATGGGGTTGAACTTTATCTAGTAGCTTGGCCGATTCAAGGTCAGCCACAATTTGTTTGCGTGCAGTAAAGCGATCGAGGCCTTGATATTGTTTTGGGGCATTCTCATTAATCTTGGCATCTAGAGTAAGCACATCAATGAGCGGCAATTGATGACGTTGACCCACTGCATAGTCATTAAAATCATGGGCTGGGGTAACCTTCACCACACCCGTTCCAAAACTCATGTCTACATAGGAGTCGGCAATAATCGGAATACTGCGCTCGCATAAAGGTAGGTCAACGGTTTTACCAATGAGATGACGATAGCGCTCATCATCAGGATGCACCATGACGGCCACGTCACCCAGCAAGGTCTCGGGACGAGTAGTCGCAACAATTAATTGACCGCTACCATCGGAAAGTGGATAGCGGATATGCCACAAACT